>CACZNW010000063.1 GCA_902782595.1 uncultured Methanobrevibacter sp.
CACATAATATTTAAATTTATCGATATTAAGACCTTTTTTATTAAAATTAATACTAATAGAAATGTATTTTTACAAACCATCGAAAATAAATATAAGAAATAAGAAAAATAGAACAAATTAGGCAGATTTTTAATCGAAAAAATTCAGACCCCTAAAAAATATGATGTTTGTTATAATCATAATAGGGGTTTATGCAATTTCGCTAATATTCAGATTATATTGATGATTATACTTGGTTTGAGAGAACTAGTTATGAGGGTTGTGAAAAGTGTGTTTTGAAGGTTCGTCCCATTTTGAGCCAATATCCAAATCAGGAATCTCATACGGGGTATTTTTCATGAGTGAGGATAGGATAACTGAAGCATGGTTTAGTAAATCTGAAAGGCATATTGATGTTTGTGAAATATATTTTGATTTTGAGGATTATCCATTTATTGTTAATTCATGTTTTTTAGCAATGTATTCGGTAATTAAGGCATTATTTGTATTAAAAAACATAGAATGCAAAACTCTTGAAGGTTTAATATATCTGCTTAAGATAAATTATCTTGATCAAGGTTTTTTTGATAATGTTTTGTTTAAATTTTTCTGTAAGGTTAAGGAGTTAAATTCAAAATTTTTACAGATAGAATGGGATGGTTTTGATGAAAAGATGGCATTAGAAATCTTCAATAATACCAGATTTTTCATAGATTATTCAAGGGGCTTGTTTGATGAGTTATCTAAAGAAGAACGGATGCTTTAATTTTCAGTGCATCTACTTAAATTTAACTTATAACTAAAACTTTTTAAATTTTCATAAAAGTTAAACTTATATATTAAATTATGTCATATATTATAATATGGTTAAAAGAGATTTGTATTTAAATCAAATTATCCCTTTGATTGATAATGAACTAATTAAAGTGATTACTGGGGTTAGAAGATGCGGCAAATCATACATGTTAGGATTAATCAAAGAAGAATTAATTAATAGGGGAACTGATGAAAATAACATTATATTAATTAATTTCGAATCAGCAAAATATCGAAATGTAAGCAATGCTCGTGAACTTGACTTATTAATTGAAAGTCTTGTTGAAAATGTTGAGGGTAAAGTCTATTTGTTCTTTGATGAAATACAAAATGTTGATGGATGGGAAAAGTCCATCAATGCATGTAGAGTCGATTGGAACTGTGACATATACATAACTGGTTCTAATTCCAAATTATTATCCGGAGAACTTGCAACTCATCTAACTGGCAGATACTTTGAAATAAAAATGTATCCATTTTCATTTAAGGAATTCCTGGATTATAAAAAGAAACATTCCTCTGATGAATTATTTAATGAATATGTGGAATATGGTGGATTTCCACAGTTATTCAGTTTAAATGGGGAAGATAAACTCAAATACCTCCATGACTTATTCAATTCAATATTATACAATGATTTGATTTCAAGATACCAAATAAGGGATGTAAATATTTTAGAACGGCTAATCATATTTTTAATGGATAATGTGGGCAAAACCTTTTCGGTTAAAAGCATTTCAGATTATTTAAAACAAGAGGAAAACGTTAAAATTGCTCCAAAAACAATCTACAATTATATAGATTATTTTTCTAATTCTCTTTTAATAAAAAAAGTTCAAAGAGAAAATGTTGAAGGAAAAGAGATTTTAAAAATTCATGAAAAGTATTATGTTATAGATCATGGATTTAATCAGGTTTTCAATGGTAGAAACTTAACCAATATTTCAAGGACAATGGAAAACATTGTATATGTTGAACTTTTAAGAAAAGGTTATAATGTAACAATTGGTAAAATAGGCGATTTTGAAATTGATTTCATAGCTAAAAAACACAAACATAAAATTTACATTCAGGTAACATATTCTCTGGCATCTGAAGAAACATTAAATAGGGAATTCAGACCATTATTGAAAGTCAGGGACAATTATCCAAAATATGTGATTTCCGCAGATAAATTTGATTTTTCTCAGGAAGGAATTATTCATCAGAATATAATTGATTTTCTAGTAAATGGTCTAAAATGAAGTTATGCTAATATTAATAATAATTTTTAAGAAGTTTTGGGTTGTGTAAGTATTACACCAACTTCCTTTTATATCAGGCATGTTAATATGTTGTAGGTGCTAAAAGCAGGAAATATTTGCATAATACAGGGGCAACAGATTTAATTCTTATTTTAGTGTTTGATTAAAAAGGTTTTATAATTAATAGTTATTTTTTCCATAAAGTTGTAATTTGAAAAAATTTATTAAATTATAATATTCAAAATATTATTGTTCATATTTAATTACAAAAGAAATGAAGTAATTATTTTGACTGAAGCAAATGAATTAGACTCTACTTGAGGCATTTCTGATGAAGTGATAATGGAAAGATAAATTAATTAACAATCGGTGATTATCATGTTTGAAAACATTAATAAGACTAAAGCATATGCATATCTTGCAGGAATATTTTGTGCCTGCATGATTGCATCCAACATATTAGCTACTCGAACTATGGAAATAAGTTTCATAGCGTTACCATGTTCTATATTGACATTTCCGATACTATTTATAGTTAATGACATTTTGTCTGAAATTTACGGTTTTAAACTTACAAAAGATATTATCTATTTGGGTTTCATCATTAATGTTGTGGTAGTCGCCCTATATCAGGTTGCCATGATATTTCCTTCAAGCGGTTCCAATGCTCCTGCATTTGCAGCGCTTCTCTCAACAACACCCAGACTGTTTGTGGCGGGTCTTATTTCCTACATGATGGGTAATCTTTTAAATTCTCAGGTACTTGTCAAATTAAAGGAAAAATACTTTGATCTGCTTTTTGTACGTGTTATAGTGAGTACCATAATAGGGGAAACTGTCGATTCTGTAATTTTTATTTTTGTCTCATTCTATGGAGTTCTGCCGAATGATTTGATTTTGACCATGATCTGCTGTCAGATAGGGTTCAAGGTACTGTACGAACTGATATTCTATCCAGTAACCAGAAAAGCTGTTTTCAAAATAAGGACCTTGGATGAGGGGTCACTGTTCAGCCAGAATTAAAAGGAGTTATTGGAAACTCATTTGAGTTTCCCAAAATTAGTTTTTGAATTTCTTCATGAACGATTTGGTTTTACGAGTCCTCAGTTCGCTTTTCCTTTAAACTCTTTCATGCACATTCCCATCAAGGAGTTCATGACCCCCAACAAAATTCAAACCAATACGAGGAAAAATAGAAAACTTCTTCAAATTACTCAAACAAGGACTCAACATGAGAGAAATACACAAATACACACCAAAATCAGTTGAAAAAACAGTCTATCTAA
>CACZNW010000064.1 GCA_902782595.1 uncultured Methanobrevibacter sp.
AAGACATACTCCCCGACGAAGAAATCGCAAAATACACAGGATTAGATTTAAAAACCGTCCAAAAAATTTAATAACTAACCTAATCACGTTAACTATTAAAATAACTCTTATTTTTTTTCAGATAGTAATTAATAAACGCATAATTAAAAATACATCCGATTGACATTCCCACAACCATTCCAACATATATTCCAACATCGGCAAGATTAAATACAAATGCAAACCATCCGGAAAAGATTATTTCCAATATGAATGCTCTTAAAAATGTTAAACCAAGAGAGATTGTTCCCTTGCCCATGGATTGGAAAAGATTTCCGGCAAGGATACCAAACGGCATAAGCAATATAAAGAAACATAATATATGCAAACAATCAACAACTCTTTGGGATAAAACCGCAGCATCACTGGAATATGAGAAGATAAATGATAACGGCTCTGCAAATAAAAATAATAATGCACATACAATTACTGATGATATTAATCCTATTTTGACACCGTAATTTAGGGCTGTTTTAAAGTTGTCTAAATTTTTGGCACCATAAGCCGCTCCACCAACAGTTAAAGCCGCCATACCAATACCTATTAACGGAGCCAGACCAACTGCAACAAGTCTCCAGGTAGCAGTATATGCTGCAACGGCAACGGTTCCTGAAAGTAATGTTAACCAGTAATTCATCAAAATAGATACGAATGAAAGAATGAACTGTTCCAAACTGGCCGGAATTCCAACTACCAGAATATCTTTGTAAATTCCGAAATTCCTTTTATATTCACTCATTTTTACCTGTAAAAAACTGTCTTTTTTAATGAACATCCAGTACATCATCAAAAACATAGGTATTGCACCAGCCAGAACGGTAGCAACAGCAGCACCCCCAACTCCAAGATTAAGATAATAAATAAAAATCGGGTCCAAAATCATGTTTATTACAGCTGTAAAAAGCAGCGGATATGATGCACGTTTAATTTCACCCTGAGACCTGAAAATAGCTGCCATCATAGCCGGAAGGAATATTGAAAATATACCTCCAATAACAATACTACCGTAGGTCATTGTTTCAGTTATTACATCACCGGCACCCATAATCAGAAGGAGAGGCTTTAAGACAATAAGCATGAAAACAGTGGAGATGACCGTTACGATTATACTCAGCATTATAGAGTGAATTGCACTGTTTCCGGCATTGTGATAGTCTTCGGCTCCAATGTATCTTGCAATCAGACTGTTTGAACCCGCTCCAAGACCATTTGCAAATCCAACCATTGCTAAAAACAGAGGTGTTACAAAACCGACAGCCGCAAGGGCATTAGATCCCAATCCTGCCACCCATATACCGTCGATGATATTATTCAACATTATAAATAAGTTTGAAATAATGATAGGTAAAGCCAACTTATTTATTGCCTGTTTTGGATGGTTTACAATTAAATCTATTTCATCAGTTTTTTCCATTTGTTCACCTTACTATATGCTGACCGGGATTTAGGAAATCATCTAGAAACTCCACATCCACATTTTTAAGGTCAGTAAACTCATATGTTTCGACAATGTTGTTTTTAAGATTTTTTCCAACTTTAATTAAACCAATGTGTTCTTTTGTGAAAATATGAGAAACATAATCAATTGCATTTACAAATTCCCTTTTTTGAGCATGAACCAGATTATCTGAAAGGATATAACAGTTTTCACGACCATATTTTGCTGTGAAATTCTCACAGGCCTTAGATATAAATACCTTCGGCCCGATATTGACTTTAATATTATTTAATTTTGACGAAGCCATTTCAATTAACACAACACATTCAGATTCTTCATCAGACCAGTATCCATAATCAAAGACATTGAATTCTTTATCGTTTAATTTCACAACCAGTGATTCAGTTGTTGCTTTAAGCTGAGGATACAATGTGTCAAGAGGCATGTCGGGCATGTCGAATTTAATAATTATTAAATCACTGCCCCTTTTTTCAAATTCATCCAAAATTCTATTCTGATTTAAATTACGTTTTAAAGGATAGAAATACTCTTTTTTATTGTCACTTGCAAGGTAATTGCGTGCGGATTGAATGAATTCGGCAAATTTGGTTAATGTTAATGCAGCTCCAACATTACGGTTTTTATCAGTGGGGTCGATTACTATCAGCGGGTCATTGAACTCACCGGAAGTGCCGTAATCTTTTAAATCAATTACATGACCATATTTCCATTCACGGGCATGTTTTAGAGTTTCTTCGAAACTTCCATATTCAATAATGAGAAGTTCACAAAGATAACCTGCAAATCCTCCGACTTTAAACTCAGATCCGTAAGTACCTGTCATGTCCATGAATCTTTTTAAAAGCAAAACTTCATCAGCCATTTCCTCTGTGAGATTTGCTTTAACATACCTTGTATGAAGTATTGTCCTGTCCACTGCTGATTTGAGCTGTGAACCATCTTCAATTTCATAACACGGTACCAAGTCGACTTCATAATCTTCTATTATAGTGGTAACATAAGGATGTGAGGCAAAATGATGTGATGCATCACCGTTAAATTCATCACTGCATTTATGTGCCAGATATAAACCGGTTTCCTTTAAAACATTTGCATTAACACTTAACGGGAAAGCCATGAATATATCAATGTCGGATTTTCCTTTAAGTGCAGTGTGTTTTGCAACGGATCCGACAACTGCAATTCTGGCGTCTATGCCTTCCCCAATACATGTTTTTTCTAAAAAACTGACAAGTTTTTCAGACATTGCATCAATTTCATACTGTTCTTTTTGTGTTGGTTTAATATCATTTAAAATTACTTCATAATCCATATTATCATAATTTGAATATTTTTAAATCCTCATATATTGGTCCTGCAGGTGTTAAAGTTGATTTTTTAAGACTTATATGTGTAACATCCATTTCTCCGATTTCAACATCACTAAACTCTTCAATTACTGATTTTACCTGATTTTTGTTTTTTGCAGATTTCATCCGTCCGATTGTCAGGTGTGTTGAGAATTTTTTATCCCTGTCAAATCCTAAACGAACAAATTCCTCATCCAGTTTATCATGAAGGTCTTTAATAACAGCATCCTCATCAATGCCAACCCAGATAACTTTTATATGATTATTATTTGGAAATGCACCGCAGCCTTTAATTTTAATTTTAAATGAATCAAAATCAGACACAACATTAGCTATTGCATCTTCCAATAAATTTAAACCATCAGTATCAATATCTCCAAAGAATTTTAAGGTTAAATGAAGGTTTGTCAATTCAACATATTTTATTTTGGTATCAATCTGTTTGAATTTTTTGATAATCTTATTTATTTTTGGCTTTAAATCATCATCCAAATCCACTGCAAGAAATGCTCTAACCTGTGACATCAAAAACACCTACTGTTCTATAATTGTTTCATCAATAGCTATTCCAAAGTGGCGGGCATTTGATTCAATGTAGACTTTAACTTTATCGCCCGGCTTTACATCAGCCACTGACAAAGGATTATTGTTTTCATCGACAATTCTGATTGTTTCAGCATTTTGAAGCAGAGTTCTTATGATTTTTCCTTCATATTCAGCTTCGATTAATATAAGAGGCCTTCTCTCGATTTTACTTCTTCCGACATAAGCTGTTCTGGAGTTACCTTCAACATCAACAATCAGCACTTCATCTCCGGCAACAAGTTCAGAGAGATATCTTGTTTTATTTCCCGGAACCATAACATATGCCTGAACAGGCCCCGCATTTACCCTGAACGGACGGGATGCAACATATTCACTTTCCAAACTTTCGGAGTGTACCAGAAACATGGATTTTGAGTATGAACCGATGAGCATTCCTTCGCCCGGTTTCATCATATCGGTTGTATCCACACATACCCTGTCGCCTGAACCCAGCGGTTTTACATTGGTTACAGTTGCCACTTTCAGTTCGTATTTTGTTTGTGATGCTTCAATAACTTCCTGAGCAATTCTTTTGATTTCATTAAAATCATTGGCTTCAAAAAGTACTCCGTCTGTACCGTGTTCCAATGTTTCCAATGCTACGCGGGCTCCGTCCAGGTCACGTACTGCAGCGATAATTTCAACATCCCTTTTCTGCAGATCTGCGATGATGTTTTCAAGAGGAATAATAGTCCAGTCTGTTCCGACAAGAATAATGTAATCTACGATTTCACCTAATTTTACTGCCAGCTGTTCATGAGCCTTATCAGTTATTTTTATATACGCACAAACTGTTTTTCCTTCGCTTTTTGCTTTTTTTGCATTTGACATGTCTACTGAATTGGAAAAATCATCCTTCAATTCAATAAATCCATCCCCTTCACCATTAATTCCAACTAAATAAATATCTGCATCATCTGTATTTGCAATTATTTTAACATTACCCAGTTTTCTTATGTTTTCTATATCATCCAAATCAAGAACATGATTTATTCCTGATTCCAATGCAGTTGTAATCATTTCTTTTTTATCGTCCCATAGTTCATCAGGAGTGGAAATCCAAGCGAATTTATTTTGCATCATAACACCTTTTTTTATAAGAATTTTAAAGCTTCATCAACTTCGGCATCATGATGAACTATTTCTGATATTGCACGGGTGATTTTTCCAGGGTTTTCGGCCTGGAAGAGATTGCGTCCGAATGCAACTCCAGCTCCCCCGACTTCAAGAGAATCCTTAACCATCTGCAATAACTCTTCATCAGTGTCTATTTTAGGACCTCCTGCAATAACTACCGGCACGATTGCACCTTCAACCACTTCTTTGAAGGAATCAGGGTCACCTGTGTAGTTGGTTTTTACAATATCCACACCAAGTTCTGAACCTACACGTGCAGCATGTTTTACAAATTCCACATCATGTTCGTTTTCCACTTTCTGACCTCTAGGATACATCATTGCAAGTAAAGGCATTCCCCAGTAGTCACATGTTTCGGCGATTTCACCTAATTCCTGTAACATCTGGCTTTCTGTTTCAGATCCCAGGTTTACATGAATAGATACTGCATCCGCACCAAGTTGAATAGCCTTTTCCACACTTGTTACTGTTACTTTATCGTTTGGATCCGGTGCAAGTGAAGTACTTGCGGACAAGTGTACAATAAGACCTATGTCTTTTCCATAACCACGGTGTCCCTGTTTTACTATTCCCTTATGCATTAAGATTGCATCTGCTCCTCCCTGAGATATTTCCTCCACGGTTTCATCCATGTCGATAATACCCGGGATTGGGCCGCTTGATACACCGTGGTCCATTGGTGCAATAACGGTTCTTCCTGTATTTCTGTTTATGATTCTTTCTAAACGAATTTTTTTACCTATCATTTTTTAACCTCGTTAACTATGAATTATATTATATTGGTTTTGATATATAATATTAATTATAAAAACTTGAAGTACCGTATAATATTTCAACAATAAAAATAATATTTTTTAAACATTGATATAAAAAAATCTATTCAATTAATACAATTAAATATAAACAATAAAATAATTTAAGATATTAATCCTAATGTAAAACAAAAAAGACAGGCATTATTAAAACAAAACTAAATTTTACACTATAATATCGAAGTTATCAGACTTTATTTACCAATTATTTTCTTATAGAATTGAATTAATATCTAAAAAACTTAGTTTTATAAGCATATTTAATCCTTTTTTAGTGAAGGAGTCCATAAGTCAAATTCCTTTATTAACGGAGGAATGCCCGAATCGTGATAGGAATCAAGATAACCATATTCACTGCGATAATCCTCTCCACTGGCTGAAGCCGAATTGAAAAACTCCAAAAGACCACGGTTGCGAATTACAGTATGTGTGGGTTTGAATGTGGATGAGTAAATATAGAAAACCTTGAAAACAGTGTCTGGATGATATCCCCCACCCAAATCAATGGCTAAAACATCACATGATTGGGTGATTTTAAAAACATCTGCCAGTACTTCATGTAAACGCACATCACCTGAAATGAATTCGATATTTTCAATATTTTCCATTACACCTATTGCTTCGGGTGAATTATCAAGTGCTATGACATGAGCTTTGGGTGAGATTAATTTTGTTGAACCTCCCAGATGACACCCAAGTTCTATTACCGTATCGCCGTTTTCAACCAGTTCAAGCAGATCCCTGCGATAATTTTCAATGTTATAACTTAATTTAATCATAAACAATCCCTGTATTGTTAAGTTTATCTATATGCAATCCTTCAACTTCCAGATTTTTGAAGGCATCTTCATTTTCTGCAATTGCGAATGCAGTATTTCCAAGCATTGCCATGGAACTGCCCAAAATATCTGACCTGGAATTAAAATAATCAACAAGATTTTTAACTTCCCCAGACATCAGTTCTGTCTGGCGGGAAAATCCATATGAAAAATCAAGGAAATTTCTTAAACTCGGTTTTTCGACAAAATACTCCATATACTTCAAACCGACATCATAAATAACCTGCTCGTGAGCCGGATTTTCTATGATGCTTGATGTTTCAATTCCACCGAAAGTCTTCCAGGCCACACACACATCATGTTCGAAGGATTTAATTTCACCGATTCCTGGAGCGCCAGGTGCTAATCTGAAAACCAGACCATGACCTGTTTGGGCAATAACATCGCCCAAACCAGCTCCCAGATTGACTTCAGCCATGTGGGCAATCTGGCCGCATAGCTCAAGTGAGTAACCCAGATTTAAAAATTCATTCAATGCCAGTGTTAAACTTAATGCCGAAGCTGCAGACATTCCAAATCCGGCACCGATAGGAAGCTGAATATCCTGAGTTATTTTAAAATCACGGTCAACTTCCAAAATTCTTAAAACTTCATCAATCACAGATGAATTGCCCTGGTTAACATCAATTGCCGGGTCATCCGAATCGGAAACTGTTGTTTTAACACCCTTAGATAATAAAAACCCGGCACCGCATGAGCCTTTTTTAAGTGAAACCTCATGGTTTTCTATTGTGAAAAAGCCCGTAATGTGGCCGGGTACAAAAACTGAATTTGACATGTATCAATATTATATCTTCAAGTTAAATAAAATTTTTGAAAAAAAATTATTCGTCAACCCATGCTTTTACAGTGTCTTTAACGTCATATACACTGGCACCCGGAATTGACAATCCCTTTTTAAAATCTGCTCCCGCACATAATTTGTCCAAATCCTTTTGGGATGTGCCGAAACCTGAGCCTTCATGTGTGACAAAAGGCTTTACAGTTTTGGAAGTGAAATCCAATTTTTCAAGCTGTGTAAACATGGGCATCGGCAGAGTTCCCCACCAGTTCGGAAAACCAATGAATATTGTATCATACCCGTCAATGCTTTCAAGGGCATTTTTAATCTCGGGTCTTGCATCTTTTTTCTGTTCCTTTTTGGCAACATCAATGCATTTCATATAATCATCGGGATAGTCAACTGCCGGTTCAACCTTGAAAAGATCAGCTCCCGTGAATTCCTGAATGTATTCTGCAATTATCTCGGTGTTTCCCTTTTCAATGTTTTTAAGTTCTCCGCCGAAGTAGTTCTCACCGCTTCTTGAAAAATAAATTATCAGACCAGACATGTCACATCACTTCTAAAAAAAAAATGGAAAATAGTCAGAAATGACTATTCCTTAATGGAACGTGCCAGCTGCGCACCCTTTTCAAATGCTTCATCAAGCACTTCCCCGTCAGGTACGAATAACACATCCAATGTATCAGTTACAGTGAACCCCGCATCTTCAAGGTCTCTTTGGAGTTTGGCTACAGCTCCTCCACCCCATCCTTTGGATGAGAATATCAGAGCATTTTTCTCACTGCCTGTTCCTTTAAAGTTTACGCAATCCAACCAGTACATCATATTACCTATTCTAGGGAATGGCTTATTCATCATTGTTGGAGCACCAAGGGCAATGGCCTTTGAGTCCAAAATATCCGTAATCACATCATCAGGATTATCTTCCTGCATGAAATACATTCTGACTTCAACATCTTCACTCATAATACCTTCGGCTATCTGATAAGCCAGTTTTTCAGTTGAATGATGCATGGTGTCATAGATTACAGTGATTTTATCCTTACATACTCCTGAACCCCATTCTGCATATTTCTCAACGATAGGTCCTGGGTTTGTCCATATCTGACCATGGCATGGAGCAATCATTTTAATATCATTAATCAGCCCGGTATCATTTAACTCCTGAAGTTTCATTCTAAGCATCGGAGAGCCTAAAGTTACTAGGTTGGCATAGTACTTTTGTGCTTCTTTCAAAAGATTATCCAATGGATAGTCATAATCGAATCTTTTGGAATATGCAACGTGCTGTCCGAATGCATCATTTGAAAACAATATTCCGCCTTCAGCCAGCAATGTGAACATGCTGTCAGGCCAGTGAAGCATCGGCGCTGAAATAAACTTTAGAGTTCTGCCACCTATATCCAGTTCGTCACCGGTTGCAACGGCATTGATTTCCAAATCACCGAAATTATGATATTGAGCATCTAAAAATTTGATACAATTGGCGGATGCATATATTTCCGCATCAGGATTGTATTTTTCAATAGTTTCACGTAAAAATGTGGAATGATCCATTTCTGAGTGATTTTGAACAAATACGTCAATTTTAAAATCACGGCCTTCCTGAACAAATGCATCCCTAACTCTTGCGTCGAACTGTTCAAACATTCCGCGATAAACATTATCGATTAAAACAGTTTTTTCTTCTCCAAATACTAAATAAGCATTGTATGTGGTTCCCGGAATTCCGTAACCGTGGAAAGTTCTGCTGTTCCAGTGGATTACTCCAACCCAATAAACACCCTCTGCTATTTTTACTGCATTAGCTTTCATATTATTTACCTCAAATATTTTAAGTTGTATAACTATATATCCCATATTCTATATAAATTATTAATATGACAAAAAGAATCGATTTTCATACGCACAGTTTATTCAGTGACGGAGAATTACTGCCTTCCGAACTTGCAAGAAGAGCGCTGAAACTAGACCACGAAGTAATAGCAATAACAGACCATGTTGACTGGTCAAACGTTGATACAATCCCTGCAATTCAGGATGCAATTGATGACATTAACGCAAACTGGGACATTACAGTTGTTTTAGGTGCTGAAGTAACACATGCTCCATGCGAATCAATAGATGGAATAGCAAAAAGGGCAAAAGACTTGGGTGCAAAAATTGTTGTGGTTCATGGAGAAACACTGAATGAACCGGTAACTCCCGGAACCAATCGTGCGGCAGTTGAATCAGAACATGTTGACATACTTGGCCATCCAGGTTTAATAACAAAAGAAGAAGCCGAGATTGCCCTTGAAAATGATATTTATTTAGAAATCTCCGCCAGGAAGGGTCACTGTTTGGGAAACGGCCATGTTGCAAACATTGCACGTGAAGTCGGAAACAAACTGATTGTCGATACGGACACACACTCTCCGGATGATTTGATAACATTCGACAAATCATATCAGATTGCATTGGGTGCCGGATTAAGTCATGGTGAAGCAATGAAAGCCATTGTTGACAATCCCCGTGAATTACTTAAAAGCAGAGGCATTTTGTGAAGGCTTCAAAACTGTTATCACTGATAAAAAAAGGATTTGGAAAATTATCCTATTGATTATTTGAGAAATAAGGTAACTGACCCCAGATATAAAGACCCTCTGACAAAAAAACTTGCTAAATACAATACCGGCATTTATGATGAAATCTTTTCAGTGGAGATTGAGGACGATTTTGAAATTAAGGATGGAGTCATAAAAAATATACGTTCAGACATCGGATTTTACTTTGACAGATATGCCGGCGGAGACGATGAAACAAAACGGTTTACGGAAAACATCTCCTTATATCTGGCATTGATTGCCAAAAAACCACTCCATCCATACAGCGAAGATAAAAGTGATGACATCTATTTCAGTGAGGGCGAATATTACTGTAAAGGCCGCATGAAATACATTCACGATGAAAAATCGCTCTGCAGATACTGTGTTTGTAAAAATGTAGGATTCAGTGCGATGTTTTACTGAATTATTTACAATATTTGAAATTAAAACATGTCTCCAGGACTTTTTCAAAGGATTAACTAGTTGAAATCACATTATTAAGAATTCACAGCAATAAAACTACCTTATGAAAAAAATTAAATTCAAATGAGTTTATTCAATTGGAAAATAGCCCATCTAATCTAACTTTTTAAGTATCATGAAGCCTAAATCAGTATTTTGATATAATCTTCCTTTTCTCACATTAGGATTAATGCAGACTACCAAATTACGATTTTTTAATGATCTCAATATATTTGAAGCCTGACTGGTAGCAATATTTAATTCTTTAGCAATTTCAGATGGCATTTTATACCCATCACCTATTAAGATTAAAGTTTTAACCCTATATTTACTAACTTTAACAAACCCTAAAATTTCCATTATTTTTTCATTTTCCATATATAAAAAGTTATTATATGAATAAATATGTTTATATGAATAAAATATAACAAATATATTATAATTACACACTTTTATATTAATTTTACACACTTATTACATTATTGATGTCAAAATATAATTCCATTTACAGGCCAATATTGTAAGATAATTTTTATAATTTTTGAAACAGGTGAAAAAAAATTTTATATTTAATCATCAAAAACAGTTATTCAGCAGTATTTTTCATATTGGCACTTTAATATAAGAAATTTCAATTATATAATAATTAATTTTATAGTTTTTAAAAATTTAAAAGTTGAAAAATCAGATTTCACTGAATTGTCCATAATCATTCGAGTTTAAAACATCCAAGAAGAACTTCCTTTTAACAGGTCCCAACTGAGTTAAAAAGTCTTCATAATATTGACTTAGTTTAATTTGTTCGTAGTCTTTTTTAATTAAGTCAAACATGCGAGGTTTGTATTTTAATGGCATGTCCCTTAAAGCAAAACGAGGACCATTTATTTTATAGGCAATCAGGTCAAACTTGTATGTATCATACCAACCATTTTTGATGAAAATGTCCATTAATACCTGACCTGCCGGAACCGTATCAAAGAATTTCTCATCCACAACATTGGTAATTGATTGAGGATGTTTTCTTCTGACATACAAATGTTTTTTAACTATTGAAATTCGCCGGGCCTTCAGATATACATGATAAAAAAACGGCATGTCTTCAAAAAATATGCCCTCCGGAAATCTGGCATCAATTGATTTGAGAAATTCTCTATTGTATATCTTTTGACAGACCCCAACAGATAAATCAAAAATAGAACCCGGAGTTTCTTCAGGTTCAAAAACCCTATTTTCAAAACTAAAATCAAATGTTTTTAAATCAAACCAGTCATTTTCGTAGTAATTTTGCCCGTCAAAATTAATCATCTGAAAAAAGGTCAGGTCGGTGCGGAATTTGCTGGCCTCAAGGTAAGCCGTTTTCAGTGCATTTGGACAGAACCAGTCATCAGAATCCAAATACATTACATACTCGCCTTTGGCAATTTTTAATGCATTGTTTCTTGCAGCACCCGGACCGAGGTTATCCTGACTAACAACACAAATTCTGTTATCATCAAACTGACTTATAATATCTGAAGTTTTGTCGGTCGACCCGTCATTTACAATGATTAATTCAATATCGGTGAATGATTGGTTGACTACACTTTCAATTGATTTTTTAATATAATTCTGGGAGTTATAAACCGGCAGTATCACTGAAATTTTTGGAAAACACATGTTTATCATCTGTATTAAAATTTATCATTAACTTCTCTAATTGATTTTTATTGCAATAAGCATAATTTAGAAAACCCTCATAAATCCAGATTAATCTTTTCAGTAACTAATTTTCTCATTTAGATAATAATTTCCTTCATGATGAACCAATCTGTAATTATCATAATCAAATGTTTTATTAAACGTGATTACATAGTCATATCTATCGGGGTCAATTTCATTTACATCCTCACGATATTTAATGATATCCTTATTTAAATACCATTCAAAATATCTTAAATCCCACATGCATAAAAATTCTTTAGATTGATAATCCGGGTCATATTCCTTTATGAAATCACATAATTCAACTCTATCCAAATCATCTTCATTATGGTCAACAGTATTAGTAAAATTAAATGCGAAGAACAAACAGATAATAATCAGGACTACTGGAATTGCTCTTGATATAAACCATTTGGCATCATGTGCAAATTTTTTATTACT
Source organism: uncultured Methanobrevibacter sp. (assembly GCA_902782595.1). GTDB lineage: Archaea > Methanobacteriota > Methanobacteria > Methanobacteriales > Methanobacteriaceae > Methanocatella. Next base: position 12,197 of record CACZNW010000064.1, read on the forward strand.
GGAGGTTAAATTCAAATGTAATGTCTCATATTGAAATCCATTATTGATAAATTCAACAATATAATTTAAAGAATAGATAACCATATAAACAAATCCCGGAAATGCAGGTAAAATATATCTTACGCATTTTAAATCAATATATGATACAATAACAAAATAAAATGCGAATAATCCAAAACACATGATATACAATGTAGAATTATCCATATTTACCGGATATTCCCTAACTAACGACATCACTATTAAAAACATTATCCAGAAACATACCAAGGTGATTAAATAATTCACCTTAAAACCTATTACTCCAATTATAATTAAAAAGACACAAAATATTCCCAATATAACTCTGGAGTATTTATTTCTGAATTCTAGGGTTTTATAATTTGCTTTAATTATCTTCCTATTTTTAAAAATACTTAAAATCTTTAATAAAATTCCAATACTGCCAATAACAACAATTAAGTATGACAATATTGACGGTTCATTGAACTGTTCAATCGGATTAAAAGAAATTGAATTTGCAGACAATAAATTTAAAAAATTTTTTAAGAAAAAATATCTGCTTGTAATAAATTGGGGATCAGTGGGATTAGTATAACGGCCAATTGACCCCTGAGCCATGGAAAAGTATGACAACTGACCATATTGCAGTAACCATACACAGATTATAGCAAAAAATGCAATACCCAATAATGCAGAAATTAAAATCCACTTAAACTCATGACTCTTAAAAAATGAAATAATCTTTTTTTTGAATATGCTCTTATTATAAAATAACGATTCAAAAAGATTAATTATATCATGGTCTTTTAAAATGTATAAGATTATTAAACTGATGATAAATGCAGTTGTAAAACGTGTGAAAAATGTAAGAACAAATGAAAGGGAAACAAGTATAAAATATTTAGAATTTTTATTTACCGCCGCAACAGTGAAAATTAAAGTCCATATTATCATTGCTACAGCCGAAGTATCCAGCATCGCATTAGCATAATAAAATAAGGTTAATGACAAACTATTATATAAAATTGCGCCAGTTAAACTTATTAATGGTGAAAATCTAATTTTTAAGAAAGTATACATGCCGAAAATACCTAAGATACCAAAACAGCCCGTTACAATAAACATTGCATTAATGTCAACTAAACCCAGCCTGAAAAGTAAGGATGTTAAAAAAATTATCACAGGAGAGTTTTGAATCCAAATGGGGCTGGATATATGATTATAATTCATATTTGCAACATCAAGTGCCCCTGCCAAATAAACATATATATCTGAATTTAAAGCCCCTCTGGTTTGGTGAAAACTGATCATTACAAAAGTTATCAATAAACTAAATGCTAAAAGAATGCACAGATAGAATCTGTCATCGTTAGTAATATTCAAATCATTGAAAAAACTTTTAAGATACATATAAACTCCACAAATTAATCCTTATCTTTATACACCAATTCACGCCTAAGAAATGAAATATCTTCAACATTCTGTTTAATTTCTTCTTTTAATTTCTTATTTTCACTTTTATTCTTTTTTAATTCTTTTTTTAGTTTTTTAATTTCACTCTTATATCTTTTTTCATTATTTAGTGATTTTTCATACTCATTTTTATAATAGTTATAGCTGTTACTTTTGCTTAAAATTTTATTCATAAAACCCATAGACCTTACTTCCTAATAATCTTTTGAAATTAAATCTTTAAAAAGATTCTCCCATTTATTGAATACTATTTCCTCAGTAAAATTATTTAAAACATGTTCTCGAGCCAATTTTCCCATTTCATGAATTTTTTTAGGATTTTCAAATGCGAATAACAATTTTTCATATAATCCATCAATATCGAACTGATCAACTATAAAACCGTTAATGTCATCAACAATTATGTCACTTGGACCATAATTCGTATCATAACTAATAACCGGAGTAAAATTTATCATCGATTCAATGATAACCAAACCAAAACCTTCAATATTTGAACATAACACCGTGACTAATGATTTGCTCATCTCCTCATAAACATTATCAACATGCCCCATAAATTTTACAGAATCACTGATTCCCAGTTCTTCAGCCAAATCTTCTAATTTTTTTCTTTCAGTAATTTCATCAGGAATGATTGCTCTACCATAAATCTTCAAAACTGCGTCGGGATATTGTTTTAAAAGCATATTAAAAGCTTTAATCAAATCTCCAATATTTTTATCAACTGAAATTCTTGCAAAAATAGAAATGATATTTTCATCTTTAGGATATTCCTTCAATGACTTTTCAAGATTGGCATCGGTAACAAAATTAGGAATGACACAGAAGTTATCCATATTAAATTCTTTAATAAAATCTTCTCTGGAGGATTCAGTTAAAACAACAACAACATCCTCATCTTCAATATCATTTAAAGAAGCTATATTCCATCGGGAAGCCCCATAACAATAAGGCTTAAAATAGGGATTATTATGAACCACACCAATTTTATAGGCAACATCACACTCAATATTTTTTATACTGGGATATCTGCTTGAACAGTCATTAATTAAAAATGGTTTATCACAAGATTTCAAGCATGATTCAGTGACAAAATAATCCTGAAACTCTTCAATATTTTCAAATGAAATATAAAAATCATCAGTTCTATCAAATAGCAATATATCATTGTTTTCATAATCTACATAAAGATAATTAAAATCATCACAGGTATAATAATACTCTTTAATTACCTCACCCTCATTAAAAAGTTTTTTAAGAGCCATATATCCGGAAACATATATTTCTTCTTTTATTAAATTATTTATAGAACATTCATTATCATTGAAATATTGTAAAGTAACTGAATAATCAGTATTTTCAATTTTTTTAATGGAATCTTCTTTTCCGGGAACTGATAACTCCAATGGTGAATAATTAAAATTTATAGTGTTCTTTTTTGAATAATAATCATAAATATTAATTATCTCAATCGAATTACTTATAAATCCCAAATTGTAATATTTGTCAATAATATAGTCGACATTTTTAAAAGAATCAATATTGAGCAATTTAACTGAATATCCATTTTTATTGAATAAATTAGCCCTATCACACACTGCTTTAGCAAGACCTCCTATTTCTTCATGCAACCCCCAGAATAGTAAAAATACATCTTCATGATTATCTGATGAATCCGGATATGTCATATTATTATCAAACAGATTTAATGCCTCTAAAAATTTATTACATATAACCAGACCAATAAAGTCTTCCAAATCATCAAGACTCAACAAATCTTTAATTCTAACCATCCTAATATAAAGAGGTTTTATAAATTGCAAAATATCAATTTTGTCCTTAATCGACAGATTGGATGAAATTATTTTATAAGTCAAGGAAATCAGTTGCTTTAATGCGAATTTGGTCAAATCGCTTCCAGCCACCAAATGATAAATCCTTTTATATGAATTGATGTATTCGATAAATTGATTTTTATCATCCAAATTAAAATTATCCCCAACAAGAGGAATATCAATCATATCAATATTATCTAACTTATTTGCGTCAAAAAGTTCAACCTTTAATTCAAATTCAATATGATTATTTGAAGATAAACATTCATTAAAAATAAATTGCAATCTTTTTTCCGAATTGATAAAACTATCCTCATTCAACCATTCTGATTTTTTACCCTCAAAATCTTTTTTTAATTTAATGAAAAAGTCCTGTTTATATTTTTCATCCAAATCTTTAAAAATATTATATGAACTGAAAATAGCCTTATAATACAAAACTGATTTGTATTTATCATAATAACCATAATCTTTTGTAATATTGATTAATATATTGAAGATTTCTATCCAATCAATGCATTTTTCATTGCCCGAATGAGTGATGGAATTTTGCCTAATTCGCCTATTATACAAATATTCATCATAAAATAAAACTCTTCCGGCTTCAAACATAGCCTGTGTGAAAAAAACATTATCCTCATAAATTAGCCCTTCAGGAAATTTAAATTGAGAAATAAACTCTCTATTAAACAATTTACTATGAGGGGTTACTGAAATCCTGAATAAATCCGATTCAATATCATTATGACTAAAAACTGATGAACCATACTTTTTTTTAAGAAAAGTCATGTCAAAATATTCTTCATTATATTGCTTTTTTGTATCATCATCAAAATTAATCAGCTTAAATAAACAAATATCTAATCCGTTACTTTCTGAAACATCATACACTTTTTCCAGTGCATCCAATTCAAGATAATCATCCGAGTCTAAAAAACAAATATATTTCCCCACAGAAACATCCAAACCATTATTTCTTGCTGAAGAAACACCTAAATTATTCTGATTGATAATTTTAATCCTATTGTCGCTTTTTGAATATTGCTTTAAAATATTTAATGAATTATCTGTAGATCCGTCATTAACGCAAATAATTTCAATATCCGATAAAGTCTGATTAACAACACTGTCCAGACATTCATTCAAATAGTTTTCTACATTATAAACAGGGATAATAACAGAGATTTTAACCATTTTATCCTCATTTTCTAAATATATTGGTAAATTTTCTTAAAGGAGCAGTTACTTTCCAACTTGTCGAATTTAGAAGTAACTTATTGGTTTTTTCCAATTTTTTAATTTTAGATTTATATTTCTTATTCTCCTTAGACAATTTCTTGTTTTCCTTAGACAGTTTTTTATTACTTTTTGAAATGCAATTCAATTCCAATTCCAATTCAACTGATCTTTCATGCAACAACAAATTTTCTTCCTGCAAAGATTTCATGTCAGTCAATCTTGAATCATACTGATGTTGAATATAGTCAAAATAGTTATCTGAATTTAAAACTAAGTTAAATTTATCATAAATATAATCTGGAAGCATATGATTATTGGATAATTTCATTTTGGAAAATTCTTCTTTAGCTTTTATAAAATAATCTTCTGATTGTGTTGTTAGAATATAGTTAATTATCTGACTTGATTTGAAAAAGTCAAATTCGTCTTTAAACTCACCGTAATAATAATTGTCAATCAAATAATCCTCAACAATGTCCACAATTTCAAAAATATCAAACCCGTTAGAAGCAGTGTTTACAGTGGAAGAGGGATTGTATCTGTAATAATAATAAAAATCTGGAGCAAATGAAATTTTATCAGCCTTTAAAAATGTTTTAACATGGAACGGAACATCCTCAAAAACGAGGTGTTCATCAAAATAAAAATTATTATTTACTAGAAAATCCTTTCTAAATAATTTCATCCATGGTGCAAAAGATGCATTTAAAACATAGGGTTTAATATCTTTATAGTTAAAAGTAAAATGATTATAATCCACATCACCGAATTTGTCATCAAAATCAAATCCGGGTTTTGTATAGTCTATTTCGGATGATTCATTATTAAATCTTGCGATTTTAGATACAACAATATCCGAATTATTTGAAACAGCATTATTATATAACTCTTCAAGCATATTCAACTCTATATAATCATCGGAATCGATGAAATATATATACTGTCCGGATGAATTTTTTAAACCTAAATTACGGGCTACACTTTGACCGGAATTATCTTCACTGAATACCTTAACTCTTTCATCGGAATTTTTGTATGTTTCTAAAATTGCCAGTGAATTGTCAGTCGACCCATCATTGATACAAATAATTTCAATATCCGATAAAGTCTGATTAACAACACTGTCCAAACATTCTTTTAAGTAATTTTCTACATTATAAACCGGAATAATAACTGAAACTTTAACCATACTAAACCCCTCACTTAAATAATTTCCCCATAACTCTCAGTGGTTTGGTGACCTTCCAACTAGTTGAAGACAACATTAATTTATTCTCTTTTGAATAATATTTAATATCTTTATCTAATTGTTTATTTTTCTTTTTTAATTGTTTATTTTTTTGTTTAATTTCAAAATATCTAACTTTTAATTCAAAAATATCATAATCCTCATTCGTTAATGCAGTTTCATAACAATATTTAGCAGTTTGATTGATATTTTGTAAAATTTTCTCATCAATAACTTCCTGCTCGAAATCAGCAAAATCCTCTTTTAAAAGTTTAAAGAAATCTTCTTTATATTCCAAATCAACTGCTGAAAATCTATTAAATACTTTAAGAATCTTTCTTTCCCATAAATCAAATTTATATTTATCATAAAGCCCATATTGTTTTGCCAAATCAATTATACGATTTATAATTATTATAGAATCTGCAAATTTTAAATTTTTAACCTGAGTGATTGAATTTTCCCGCCTTCTGCGATTATATAAATGTTTATCTAAAAAAGACACCCGTTCTGCTTTTATCATTACCTCGGCAAAAAACAGATTATCTTCAAAAATTAAATTTTCGGGAAATTTCATATCCTTGATTAAATCTTTTTTAAAGAATTTACCTGGAGCGGATACTGCAATGTCCAACACTTCACTTCCCAAATCATTTAAAGAAAAAATTTTTTTATCCCATTTCTTTAAAAATTTCATTTCATAATAACTCTCTGTGTATTTTTCATAAGTACAGTCTCTAAGATTTATCAATTTAAAAATAATTACATCCAAATCATTACCCTCGGCATGATTATACAACTCTTCAATTGTATTAGGTTCTAAAAAATCATCAGAATCCATGAAATATATATAATCTCCATTAGAGTATTTGATTCCATTATTTCTTGTAATGGATAATCCTGAATTTTTTTGTGAATAAACACGTATGTTAGAATAAGTATTTTCATATTTTTTCAAAATATCCAAGGAATTGTCTGTAGAGCCATCATTAATACAAATTATTTCCAAATCATTGAAAGACTGATTTAAAAGACTGTCAATACATTCATTGAGATATTTACTTGTATTGTATACCGGAACAACAATTGATACCTTTACCATATTTACACCCAATTATCTTCTAAACCTCTTTGTTACCTGCCAGCTGTGTGAAAAATATATCTCGTCATGTGTTTTTTTTAATTTTTTCAATTTTTTTTCAAGATTTCTATTTTTCTTTGCTAGCTTTTGATTACTCTTCTTATATTTATTGATATTTTTGTTAAATTCTCTAATCTGTAATTTATGCTCTTTTAGTTTATATTCTTCAAAAGTATTGCATTTTAAAACTAAATTGAATCTAGGCAATAAGTAGTTATCAATCATATGATTATATCCCAGATACATTTTTGAAAATTCAAATTTAGCCTGTTGAAAATACTCTTCCGAATCAGTTGAAAGCAGATAATTAAATATCTGTACAAGTTTAAAAAATTTAAATTCCTCTAAAAATTCCTCATAATAATTATTTTCAATTAAAAACTTTTTAACAATTTCAATAATTCTGAAAATATCCATACCATTGGATGAAGTATTGATTATTGAATTTGGATTAAATCTATAAAAATAGAAAAAATCCGGAATAAAAGATATTTTTGATGCTCTAAGCATGGACTGAATATGGAACGGAGCATCATCATATGCAATACCCGTTTCAAATCTGAAATCATCAAACCTATCTAAAAACTCTTTTTTATATAGTTTGGTCCATGGTGCAAACGAAGAATTTAAAACATATTTCTTGATATCTTTATAGTTAAAAGTAAAATTATTAAAATCCTTATTTTTAAATATTTTTTCTAACTCAAACCCAGGTACCGAATAGTCAATTTCCCCACCATCTTTAAAACGTGCAATTTTAAAAATTACCAAATCTGAATTGTTATTTACCGCATTATTGTATAACTCTTCAAAAGTATTGGGTAAAATATAATCATCCGGATCGAAGAAATAAACATAATCACCAATAGCTTCATCTAAAGCCCTATTTCTTGCAGACCCGCAACCGCCATTTTCTTTACTAAACACTTTAATTCTTGAATCTTTTTGAGCAAAATTATTTAACATTTCAAGAGAGTTATCCAGAGACCCATCATTTACACAAATGACTTCGAAATCATCAAAACTCTGATTTAAAACACTGTTGATTGCTTCGTCTAAAAAAGGTTCTGCATTATATACTGGAACAATTACTGATATTTTTGGCCCATCTTTATATATGCATAAGTCAATAATCTCGGAATTGTCCTTAAATTTATTAGCTAACATACGATGGATGTCATGCAGTATTCTGATATTGCCTTCAAATATTTCATTTAAAATATTTAATGCTGTAATGGAATCGCTTTCATTTAACTGATTAACAAACCAATAAAATGCTTTTCTAAAATCATAATTAGCTTTATAAAATCTTGGTTCATCCATATATTCAAAAACTATTTTATAATGCAGGAGTTGATCATAAAGTTTTCTGTAGGTATTGCATCTGTTTATAGCATCATAAAACACATATGCATAAACATCTGTTGCAACAGCATAAATTTTATCAACTTTCACTAGAATTTCTGCTAAAAAAACAGGATCCTGTCCCCTTAATAAATCGGGAAAATAAATTTCATTTGACAATAAAAAATCTTTTTTAAAAATGCTTTTATAAAATGACCATGGAAGACCATATTCTTCAGGAAGAATAACTTTATCTTCTGTGAAATATTCAAGATGTTTAAAAGGAATAAACTCTCCGGGATTGTCAACATCATGTAAAATATTTCCACTGGCCATATTCGCATCATTTAAATTTGCAACTTCATATAATCTTTCCAATGCATCATCATCAATGAAATAATCATCAGCATCTAAAAAACCAATATATTCCCCCTGAGCAATGTCCATTCCGTGATTTCTTGCTTTTCCAGAACCCTGATTTTCCTGGGATATCACTTTAATGAAATCATTTTTATCTGCAAAATCATTTAATATATTCAATGAATTATCAGTTGACCCGTCATTAATACAGATTAACTCAATGTCTTTTAAGGATTGTTTTATAACACTTTCAATAGATTGTTTAAGGACTGATTCATCATTATAAACCGGCATGATAATTGAGATAGCAACCATATTAAACCTCATCAGTGTTTTTTAATTTTTCTTACAAATTTTGATAACTTTGAATCTGAATTCTTCTCAGATTCTTTTTTCTTATTATTATTTGATAATTTTTTATTTTTTCTTTTTAACTTTTTATTTTCACTTTCCAGACGTGAAATCTCAGAATATAAAAATTTATTTTCTCTTAAAATATTATCCATTTCATCTTTTGTAATTGTTACTTCATCATTATTATTTGACTCATATAAATGCAGAGGTGATGAAAATTTATAATATAATTTCCGATTTCTTAAAGAAAAGTTATTGCTAATAATTTCTTCATCCAAGCGGATAAGAACTTTATAAAAATATTTTAAAACTTCATCTTTTTGCTGATTGAAATTTTCTTTATTCAATATATCATTGATATGCCAAAAAATTCTAATATACAGTTCAGTCAATATTCTTTCATCATCACATGAATAATCCTCTAAAACATCAAGATTATCCATCATCCGCTCCATTGCCAGAGTTAAATCTTTCATATCATTAGTTGAAGAATTTGGATTTAATTCACGGTAATAATAAAAAGCTTCATCTTTATAAGTAATGCTTTTGGCAGACAACATTGTCTGGAATAAAAAGGGATTGTCAACCCATCCTCCACCAGGCGCCTCCATGAATTTAATATTAGTTTCCTCTAAAAAACTTTTTTTATAAATTGCCGCCCAAATGGAAGGATGTCCTTTTAAAATATTCGGATAATCATAAACAGTGAATTTTTCCAACGGCAAATTCTTTTTAGATTCATCACTTTTAAAATCATCCCCGTAATAATGATAAAAATTCACTTTGGAAATATCTGTAGTTCCATTATCTGTTAACTCATATAATGTTTCATACATTTTTTCATCAATGAAATCATCTGTCTCAACAATGCCAATATATTGTCCGCATGCATTACTGATTGCTAAATTCATCTGATATCCATAACTTTTTTTATCGGAGTGTAGGATTTTTATTCTGGAATCTTTTTTGCAATATTTCTCTAAAATTTCCAATGTCCCATCATTTGAACCTGCATCGACGCATATTATTTCAATATCTGTTAATGTCTGATTTATTACACTTTCAATACATTGAGATATGAACTCTTTAACATTTAATGACGGCATTATAATAGATATTTTAACTTCATTTGTCTGCATTTTTACCACTATATAAAGAGTTTAATTATATATTAATTTATTAATTATTTTATATATAACTTAAGGTGATTTAAAATTCCGGGACTGTCTATTAGCTTGTAGGTTTTCTCAATTTTTGTTTAAAAATTTTTCTAGGGAATAACCCGGAACTATGAGTAACCGGAGAATTTCCTAACAAATGGAATCTTAGATAGAATTACAACTATTATCCAGGAAATTAAAAATATAGATGATGTTAAAACAACAAAATAAATACACATTTCTTTTCCAGTTAATGGTAAACCATGAATATACCAATCACAAAATAACATTAATGTTCTATTAATCAAATACATTCCATAACTTGCTTTACTAACAGAAATAATGAATTTTTTAATATTATCTTTTTGCAGAACATTCTTTACACTATTATAAAATCCAAAATTACTTTTATACAGATATTTTATAAAAACAAAAAGTGAAGATGTTTGAATAACTTCAAAAATGCCAACACGTATCCAACTTGAATGGAGATTATTATTATAGCAAACGAAATTTGATATAAACTCATGAGGAATATAATTTAAAACACATAATGATTTTAAAACAGAAACTAAGATAAATATGGATAATGAAATAGCAATTATACTATTGACATTTAATTTAAATTCCTTTACAGAAAAGTAATATCCTAAAATTAAATAACTTATAGGTCCAACAAAAAAGTTTAAGTCAATATAATTTTCTATTTTCAAAATAAATAAAAACTGATATATGGTTAATGAAATTAAAATCATTGCAACAAAAAATTCCAATTCTGAAAATTTTGAATTGACAATGAACTTATTTATAATAGGAATTGAAAGATAAACACCAATTATCATCCAGAAATACCAGTTATAACCTAAAACATTAAAATCCCCGTCTCTTAAAACTATCATATGAATAATTAAATAAAATATAAACGGATAGATTAATCTAACCCATTTCTTTTTAAAAAAAGAATTTAATTCAATATCACGGTTCAACAAAAGAGCACCGGAAATCATTAAAAATAATGGAACAGCAGGCCGGGTTATTTCCGCCAAAGCATAGAAATCAAAATGTAAGATTTGCTGACCATCCATCCAAATTTGAAAAACATGTAATGAAATCACAAATAATATTGCAATGAATTTTAATGCATCAATATATTCAATTCTGTTTTTAACTACGATTCAAATCACCTGATTAAATCAACATCCAATCTGATACAATTCAAAGCCTCGGCCGGTTATTTTTTTATCGTAAATATTCCTTCCATCAAAAATTACATTCTCTTTTAGTTTACTATATAACAAATCAAAATCAGGATTTCTAAATTCTTTCCATTCTGTGATTAAAATTAATCCATCACAATCAACAATAGCCCCATAACGGTTAGAAACAAATTCAATTGAATTTAAATATTTCTCATCAATTGTTTTTTTAAATTCATCAATTGCCTGAGGATCATATGCTTTTATTTTTGCACCTTTTTGAATAAGTGATGAAATTACTTCAAGTGATGTAGCTTCACGTACATCATCAGTACCAGGTTTAAAGGCAAGTCCCCAAATTCCAAAAGTCCGACCATTTAAATCGTCACCAAATCTTGCAACTACCTTATTTACCAGGACCTTCTTTTGATTTAAATTAACCTTTTCAACATTGGACAGTATCAACGGCTGATAACCAACATTTTCAGCAGTGTTTATCAAAGCCTGGACATCTTTTGGAAAACAGCTCCCGCCATATCCGCAACCGGCATATATAAAATCATAACCAATACGTTTATCTGAACCAATTCCCAAACGAACCTGGCGAATATCGGCACCTGTAAGTTCACAAATATTAGCTATTTCATTCATGAATGATATTTTAGTTGCAAGCATTGCATTTGCAACATATTTTGTCATTTCAGATGATTTGATATCCATTAAAACAAATCTGTCATGATTGAGGACAAATGAAGAGTACAAATCCTTTAAGGTATCAAAAACCTCATCCTTTTCAGCACCAATCACAACACGGTCGGGATGCATGCAATCCTCAATGGCCCTTCCTTCCTTTAAAAATTCCGGGTTGGAGGCAATGTCAATTTTAACTGAAGAATTATTTTTGTCCAATACCTCTTCAATGTGTTGTTTAACTTCAAAACACGTACCGATTGGAACAGTGGATTTGATTACCACCAGAGAATCGTGAGAAATATTTTCAGCAATATCCGTTGCTGCTGAGAAAATATAATCCAGATTAGCGGAACCGTCACTTGCCATTGGAGTTCCAACAGCGATGAAAATTATATTTGTATCATCAAGTGCATCTTTAATGTTGGTTGTAAATATCAAATCTCCTTTTTCCTGACCATTTTTAACCATTGTACCTAAATGGGGCTCAAAAATTGGTAGAATTCCATTTTTTAAACCTTCAATTTTTGCCTCATCAATATCAACGCAATAAACTTTATTTCCCATTTTAGAAAAACATGCTCCAGTTACAAGACCAACATAACCAGTTCCAATAACAGTAATATTCATTTCTTTAACACCTATCTATGTATTTATATAACCATTCATATACTCTTTTTGAATTAATATTATCAGCGAATCGGAAGGCAATTATACCTTCAATTTTTAAAAAAATAAAATATCAGTACTCAAAGTTAAAATGTTTGAGTACCGCTTTCAGGACTTAAACTTACGCTTCTGGAATCCAATAATTTTCCTGCTGAATCGTATAAATTAATTTCAGCAAAATCAGGGAAGTACTTGTATGCATCTGCACTTCTCACCTCAATATATCCAGATGAATCAACAGTTTTCGGAACCATATTTCCATTATTTAAAGTACTGCCGTCACGTGAATAGAATATCTGTATTGTCACGTCTTCACCGGCATACTCAGGACCCACATAAATTGATGCATATGTTTTGTCTTCAAGTTCACTGCCCGTGCTAAAACTTCCTCCCAGTATAGTCATGTCGGACTTTTCAGGAGTGCTTTTAACGGCATTAGTAACCTGAGTGCTTTCTTCCTGTTCTGGTTCATCACTTTGAGAAATAGTTTGATTGTCATGAGGCTGTTGTGTATCATTACTTTGATTTGAACCGAAAGCTGAAATATAAACAAAAGCTCCAGCTAGAACAATTACAACAATCACCAATGCAATAATAATATATTTGCTAGTATTACTGCCGGATTTGGATTCATTCATTGAATTAATCATGTTTTCATGATTAATTGTTTTCTTTTTGAGTGGTGTTCCGCATTTTTTACAGAATTTTGCAGAATCATTATTTTCACTATCACACTTAGGACAACGCATTACTTATCACCTCAAAATAACAAGTAGTTAATAATAGTTTATTACCAATATTAAATAAATTTATTGTTTCATGTAGACTAACAGAATATTAAATTAAAAAATTGAAACCCTCCACAACCATATAAAATATACAACTAATATAAACAAATTAATGATAAAAACTATGTGTTTAATTAATCATAAATGCAAGTAAATTAAATTAAAATTACAGCAATAAACAAAAAAAAGGAATGATTAAAAAATTAATCATAAAATTTACCTAAAAATTCTTTCATCCTCTTATTATCAGATGAGAAAACCTCTCCAGGCGAACCTTCCTCGACAATAACTCCGCCATCCATAAAAATAATGGTGTCAGCTACATTACGAGCAAAAGCCATTTCGTGAGTAACAATAACCATAGTCATATTTTCAGCCGCAAGATCACGTATTACAGTTAGAATCTCACCGGTCAACTCTGGATCCAAAGCTGAAGTAGGTTCATCAAAGAATAAAATATCAGGATTCATTGCAAGCGCCCTTGCAATTGATACACGCTGCTGCTGACCTCCGGATAACTCACAGGGATAAGCATCCTCTTTATCTTCAAGACCCATTTTTTTAAGTAAATCTCTTGCATGTTCAAAAACTTCACTTTTATCTCTCTTTTGAACACGAATCGGTGCATTAGTAATGTTTTTCATCACGGAGTGATGAGGGAACAGATTGAAATTCTGGAACACCAACCCAAAAGTTCCATCAAAATGAATTTCACCACTATCTTCGGTTTCCAAATCGGTTATGCATCTAAGTAATGTTGACTTACCCGAACCGGACGGTCCTATAATAGCTAAAACCTCACCTTTTTCAACACTTAGAGAAATATCCTTTAAGACAACATTATCATCAAAACTCTTTTTAAGATTTTTAACTTCAAGCAAACTCATAATATCACCTATTCATAATAATCCAATCTTTTTTCTAAGCGTTCCATTACAAATGCAACAATCATATTGAACAGATAATAGAAAATACCTGCAACAAGCAATGCAGCAATTGAAGCATCTGCCGCAGCAATTTGTTTAGCTACTGTAAACATTTCCGGAATTGCAATAACAAAAGATAGAGAAGTATCCTTAACAAGCGTAATTACTTCATTGGTTACAGCAGGAAGAATTACTTTAAATACCTGAGGCATAATAATTATGAAAAATGTTTCCAATTTTGAATAACCGAGTACCTGTGCAGCTTCATATTGACCGCTATTAATAGATTCAATTCCTCCCCTATAAATTTCAGCAAAGTATGCCGCATAATTCATAGTGAATGCAATAATTACTGCAACGAATCTATAATCAGCAGAAAGGCTGATTCCAAACAGATAATATGGTGCAAAGAATACTACAATTAACTGTAACATCAATGGTGTTCCCCTCATAATTGAGATGTATATCTTCATTAACCATCTGACAGGTCCAAAATTACTCATTCTTCCTCCGGCAATTACTAAACCAAGAGGAAGAGAGAATAATAGAGTAAGTAAGAATATCTCAACCGAGGTAACCATACCCCCAAGCAATTGTGAAATTACATTACCCAATATCATTTAATAATTCTCCCCGTAAAACCAATCTAATTTATTTTGTAATTAAAGAACCTGGCACACCAGCATCACTGTAGTTTTCAGCGATTTTAGCTACAGTACCATCAGCAAACATTTCGTCTAAAGTTGCTTGTACCTTATCTTTTAATGCATCATTTCCTTTTTTAAATCCAACACCATATTGTTCTGATGAAATAGGATCTTTTAAAATAGTGAATGCATCAGGGTTGTCTTTAGAAGATACCTGGTACTGTGCTACACCAATATCTATAGCTACAGCATCACATACTCCAGATTCCAAATCCATAAATGCAGTATTATAATCAGCAACTTGATTTAAGTTTGCGAATTTATCTGCTAATGTTTTGTTATCTCCTTCAAGTGCAGCCAATGCTGAAGAGTCTTTTTGTGTTTCTACAGTTTTACCTGCCAAATCATCTAATGACTTAATTCCAGAATCGGATTTTACAACAACTACCTGTTTGTTGTCAATATATGGTTCTGACCAGGTGTAGTCGTTTTCCCTACCGTTTATAGTAAATCCGTTCCAAATACAGTCGATAGACCCTGAGTCAATTTCTGCATCTTTAGCATCCCAATCGATTGGTTGTGCTTTAAAGGTCCAATTGTTTCTTTTACAAACTTCTTTTGCTAAGTCTAAGTCGAAACCAACATAGTTTCCACTGTCGTCCTTATATCCGTAAGGAGGGAATTCAGCATCGAATCCTACGATGAAAGTATCTTCATCATTGGCAGTAGCATTGCTTGAATCATTTCCCCCTCCTAAAAAGTCAAATAAACCAGCGCTTGCAGTACCCATAACTAAGAAAGCTACTAATACTAAAGCAAATATAATACCTATCT
>CACZNW010000065.1 GCA_902782595.1 uncultured Methanobrevibacter sp.
ATTTCTTCTTTTTCAAGTTCATCTATATTTTCCATAATTAAATATTTGTCACATCATAGGGATAAACTTTTCGTAATATACTATAATATCAACTTTAACATTCATTATTATTCTATTCAGGAATACTTTGCTTCTCGAAATTGGTGAGGAATTTCCGGATTTCACTTGTATGCCGGTTAAATTCTGGCAATCAGTGTTCCATAATTTCCGTTTTTTATTCCTTCATATACATAATCCAGAGCTTTTACGATGGATGTGTTCAAGTCATTGTTTTTTGCCAGGTATGCAACAATCGCTGATGATAAGTTGCAGCCGGTACCGTGCAGATTGTCGGTATCAATCAGCTCCTGCTTTACAATAGAAACTTCACTGTCAATTCTGATGGTGTTTATTCCATCCAGGTGTCCTCCGGTGATGATGTTGTCACAAATTATATTTTCGGATGCTTTAATCGCATCCTCTTTTGAAAAAATCTTTAAATTTGTCAGTTTTTCAGCTTCAGCAATATTTGGAGTTGTTAAAATTGCCTCTGGGAGCAGATATTTGTTCATCGCTTTTGCTATATCTTCTTTTGTCAAATCTCCTCCGGAAGTTGCAACCATTACAGGATCAACTACTGCCTTTAATTTATATTGTTTAATCTTTTTTGAAACAAGTCGGATTATTTCGGGTGAGTAAAGCATTCCGGTTTTAATGTATTCCACTTTATATTCATCCAAAACTGAATCAATCTGCTCTTCGATGTAGTCAGGTGAAACTGGTAGCGTTGAGAAGAATTTATATGGATTTTGAGCTGTAAGTGCAGTGACTATGCCGGTTCCGTAAACTCCGATTGCCTGAAAGGTCTTTAAATCGGCAAAAATGCCCGCACCTCCTGACGGGTCAACACCCGCAATGCTCATTACAATCATTTAACCATCTCTTGTAACCTTCAGGCGTTCAGATCCTCTAAAAGACTCGACATTGACTTTAAGCTCTTTAAGATACTGTCTTGTATGTGTCTTTTCGCCGTGAATCATGATTTCACCCAAATCTTCAGTGGTGTTAACGTCCAGTGCCATGAAAAATGAATCATGAACTTGTGGATTAAGTTTTTTCTTTTCAGCAGCCTTGACATGTTCCTTGTAGCTGAACCCTTCATATCTTGTGCGTATTGCCATGGGCTTCATAATTATCATGTTTGTCCCTCCTCCCTTTGACGGAACGATAATGAAATCCAAAGTTTTGGATGCATCAATCAACATCTGAATATTGGTTTTTCCAATCAGAGGTATGTCTGAAGGAACAATAATAATTTTTCTCACTTTTCCCCTGCACAGCTTCATTGCCTGTGTTAAAGCTTTGTTTAAATTGGAATTGTCATTTTCAGGAATTGCATTAACGTTCAGGCTTTCCGCATACTTTAAAACTTCTTCGTCACGGCTGATGATGAAAATCTTATCAACATGCCTTTTTAAGGTATCAGTTACATCATGAAGCATAGCTTTTAAGAGTTTTTCCCTTTCTTCGGCTGATAGGAAAGGGGAAAGTCTGGTTTTTGCATTTTTAAATGTTGTTACCGGAATTATTGCGTAGATGTTGTCCATATTACCACTAGTATGTTTTGGCTATCAGTGCAATGTATCTGGCATCATTGTCGCTGGCTATGCATTTGCCTTCAGATATTTCCTCCTGAATGCCTAATATATCATAGCCGGTTTTTTCTTCGATTTCTTTACCGATTGCTTCGTCTCCGCACCAGTAGAATTTAACGACATTTCCCTCTTCGACAAGTTCAGTGATTTCATCCAGATTCTCTGTAAATTTAATATGTTCTTTCTGGAAGTTCCAGGCGATTTGTGTGAGATTGTTTTGTGATTTGTCCAGTAATTCTATGACATTGTCTGCTAAAGTGTCATCTAAAGAGAATTCTATTTTCTCTCCTTCATCACGCATCATTGCAACGGTAATGTTATTTTCCAAATCTCTTGGTCCGAGTTCCAGTTTAACGGGGGTTCCTTTAAGCTCCCAGTCATTGAACTTTTTACCAGGTCTGATGTCACGGTCATCCAGTTCGACTCTCAGACCTTTTGCTTCAAGCTGCTTTTTGATTTGTGAGCATTTTGCCAAAACTTCCTCTTTTCCTTTTTTAAATAGGATTGGGATTATTGTGACTTGATTCGGTGATACTTTAGGTGGCAGGCGAAGGCCCTTTTCATCTCCGTGAACGCTTATGACGGAAGCAATGACTCTATCTGAAACTCCCGCACAGGTCTGATAAACCAGTTTATGTTCTCCATCCTTGTCTTCAAAGGTAATGTCAAAGGTTTTAGCAAAAGTCTGGCCAAGATTGTGGATTGTACCAATCTGTAATGTTTTTCCGTTAGGCATAATCACGTCAAATGCCATGGTATAGTCGGCACCCGGAAACTTGTCCCATTCAGGCCTTCTGGAAATCAGATATGGAATTCCCAAATCATCAAAGAATTCCTTGTATATTTCAATGAAATCCTGAATCTGCTCATCGGATTCTTCTTTGGTTGCATGAGCGGTGTGTGCTTCCTTGAAGGTTGTGATTTCTCTGACTCGGATTAATGGTCGGGTATGCTTTGTTTCATATCGGAATGTGTTTACAATCTGATAATATTTTATTGGAAGGTCAATGTGGGTTCTGATCCATAAAGCGTACATTGGATAGATTGCAGTTTCACTGGTAGGTCTTAATGCTAATTTTTCATTTAATGGAGTTTGACCGCCCTGTGTAACCCAATATACTTCATCTTCAAATCCTTTTACGTGGATTCCTTCCTTTGCAAGTTCGGTTTCGGGAACAAGCATTGGGAAAAGAACTTCTTCGTGGTCCTTATCCAACAGTTTTTTAATAATGTTCATTGAGTGTTTTCTTATCTGAAAGCCGTACGGCATCCATACTGCCATTCCCTTGATAGGGTATCTTGAATCTGTAATGTTTGCATTTTCTAAAATGTCATGAAACCATTCGTCAAAATTTTCCACCATATCACCTAAAAATAATTTTATAACATTAAATATTATGTTTTTAATGAGTATTAAAGTTAATTATTTTCTCATTAAATTTCTTTAAATGGTTTAAGGGGGTGTTATGTTAATAATGAATTTGGCATTGTTTTGTTGTGATTATTTAAAAAACTTGCTGTTATTGATTCGTTTAAAAAGGAATTATGCTGAATTGGGAGTGTTTTGTTATTTGTGAAATATGGAGGATTATATTGATGCTGTAATTTTTTCATGAATATGGCTGGATGAATTTAAAACATTTTTTGACATGATTCCTGATTGTCCTCTCATAAGAAAGTTATTTATAACTACTTATTAAATATATATTAATGTATAGTTTATCTTAATAGTGAAAGAATACTATGACCTTTTTAAGGTTGGGGATGAATTTCACAAAAAGTGCATTGGGAATACATAAGATGCTCTCTGATGTACTTTAAATAAAAACAAATAAATTAATAAATGACAATAACAATGATTAATCAAACTTTTTTCAACAATAAACAAGTCAAAAAAAGTTAAAATAATCGAATATTGTCTGAACCTTCGGGACGAGGGGGATAGCACGGTAATCCTATACTCACAGAGTATAC
>CACZNW010000066.1 GCA_902782595.1 uncultured Methanobrevibacter sp.
AAAAAAAGTTAAAATAATCGAATATTGTCTGAACCTTCGGGACGAGGGGGATAGCACGGTAATCCTATACTCACAGAGTATACTGCCCGTGAAGTAAGAATCCTCAACTTCTACAAGTTGAGGTAGTTCAATTACATTAGCTAGGAGAAAAAATATATGTCAAATGAAGAGATTCCTAAAGACTATGATTTTAAAAAAGAAAAGGATTGGGAGAAAAAATGGGAAGATGAAAACATCTACAAATACATTGGAGATGGGTCTCGTCCAAGATACATAATAGACACTCCCCCACCATACCCTACAGGGGCCATTCACTTAGGTCATGTATTAAATTGGGTTTACATTGATATGAACGCAAGATACAGAAGACAAAAAGGATTTGATGTCCTATTCCCACAGGGATGGGACTGTCATGGTCTTCCAACTGAAGTGAAGGTTGAGGAAACCCATAATATCAATAAAAATGATGTTTCAAGAACACAGTTCAGACAGTATTGTGTTGATTTAACCACAAAAAACATTGCAAGCATGAAAAAAGACATGAAAGCAATGGGATACTCACAGGACTGGACCCGTGAGTTTGTAACAATGACTCCGGAGTACATGAAAAGAACCCAGTATTCATTTTTGAAAATGTATGATGAAGGACTGATTTATCAGGGAATCCACCCTGTAAACTGGTGTCCTCGCTGTCAGACAGCTATTGCATTTGCAGAAGTTGAATACTCAGACAACACTACATTTTTAAACTATGTCAACTTCCCTCCGGCAGTTGAAGATTCCTATGAAGATATTGCATCCTCTCAAAGCTCAGGAAAACAGGCTGATGCAAAAACAGAGGGCATTCTTATTGCAACAACCCGTCCGGAATTAATGTCTGCATGTGTGGCTGTTGTAATTCACCCTGAAGATGAAAGGTATGCTCATCTTTTAGGAAAATATGTTGAAGTGCCATTGTCACATCAGAAAGTTAAAATCATTGCCGATGAGGAGGTTGATCCTGAATTCGGTACCGGTGCAGTAATGATTTGTACCTTCGGGGATAAGACTGATGTAAGTTGGGTTCAGAAATATGATCTGGAAATCATTAATGCAATTGATGAAACAGGTACATTAACATGTGCCGCCGGAAGATATGAGGGAATGGATCTGCAGACATGTAAAAAACAAACCATCAAAGACCTGGACAGCGAAGGCTATCTGTTAAAACAGGAAGAAGTCGATCAGAATGTGGGACAATGCTGGAGATGCAAAACCCCTATTGAAATTCTCGTCAAAAAACAGTGGTTTGTGGCAGTTCGTGATCTGATTGAAAAAACCAAAGTTGCTGCCGATGAAATGAAATGGGTGCCGGAACACATGAAATCCCGTATGATAAACTGGGCGGATTCCATGGAATGGGACTGGTGTATTTCAAGACAAAGAATATTCGCAACCCCTATTCCTGTATGGTACTGTAAAGATTGTGGAGCAGTAATTTTACCTGAAAAAGAGGATTTGCCAGTTGACCCTACAGTTGACAAACCTAAAAATGCATGTGAATGCGGATGCAACGAATTCATTCCCGAAGAGGATGTGCTTGATACATGGATGGATTCATCAATTTCACCGTTGTCCATTGCAGGATGGCCTGATGAAGATTACATAAATCACTTCCCGTCTAATATACGTCCGCAGGGACATGACATCATTCGTACATGGGCATTCTACACTACTCTGAGATGTATTGCACTGACAGGTCAAAAACCGTTTGACGATATCGTAATTAACGGTATGGTATTCGGTGAAGATGGAAATAAAATGAGCAAATCAAGACCGGAGTTTGTAGTCGGTCCCGAAGAGGTAATTGAAAAATATGGAGCAGACCCGTTAAGAACATGGGCAGCCAACAGTGTACCGGGTTCCGATGTGGTATTTGACTGGAAGGATATTAAGCACGGATACAGATTCCTTAGAAAATTCTGGAATGCATTCAGATTCATTAGCATGCAGATATTCGATGAGGAAGTAACTTATGAGGAAGTTAAGGATAATTTGGGTCCTCTTGATTTATGGATTTTATCAAAACTCAACAATTTAAACGTTAAAGTTGATAATGCATTTGCAGATTATAATTTTGCAGATACAATAACCTCAATTGAAAGATTCTTCTGGCATGATTTCTGTGATGAATACATTGAAGCTGTAAAATACAGACTATACTCTGACGTTTCAGATGAATCACGCAGAGCTGCAAAATACACCTTAAAAACAGTTGTGGAAACTTCCCTTAAACTTCTTGCTCCGATAGCACCATTTTTCACTGAAGAGGTTTATCAGTACTTTTCAGATGAGTCAATCCACACAACTCTATGGCCTAAAGTCTATGAGGAATTAATCAGCGAAGAAATGGAAACCAAAGGAGAAACCACCATCGAACTGATTGATGAGGTAAGAAGATTCAAATCAGCATCCAAAATACCGTTGAATGCTGAGTTAACAGAAGTAAATGTATACACTTCAGACGATTCACTGGTGGAAATATTCAATGAATTCGATGACGATTTAAAGGGAACCCTCAAAATCAAACAACTTGCAATAAGTTCAGGAAAACCTGAAGTTCACGAAAAAATCATTGAAGTGGAACCTGACATGTCTCAAATCGGACCGACATTTAAAGGAGATGCCGGTAAAATCATAGGATATCTGAAATCAACAGACATTGATGAAATAGGTGATGCTTTAAATCAAAACAGTCAATTGACCATTGGAGATATTGTAGTTCCTCAGGACATGCTGAATATCAAAAAGGAGATTGTCGGAGCGTCCGGTAAAAAAGTAGACATCCTTCAGTCCGAAAATATTGACATGATTGTTGAAGTAATTAGATGAATTGCTTCTCCATTCTTTTTTTTTAAAAAAATAAGTTTAAAAGCTAAATCAATAGCTTTTAGTTAATTGTATTAATATTCACGGCATTTAATTTATATTCATCTTTGGATTTGTCATAGCCTTCCTCCAGATAGAATGAAACTTTTACGCCTTCCCTATATTTGTCCCGGTTTCCCTTGAACTGGAATCTGTTGAAGAAATAGGATTGTCCGTCATCGGATTTGATAAATCCTGATTTTCCATGGGGGAATATTCTATTAATGACTCCGTAATTTGGTTGATGGTTTTTGAATTTCATTTCATTCCAGAAGACTTTAAGTTCTTTTTCTATCTTCCAGTATTCAGTATTAGCACTGTCCAAACCAGCATTGGTTATCTTATCCTCCAGATTTTCATCAATTGGCCATTCATTATGTAATCTGATGGAATAGATTAGATATGCATGTTTCATGGCGATTTTGGGATATTCATCTTCAAGCAAATCTTCCAGAAGAGAGTATAATTTGATTTTCTTATCACTGTCTCCATGGTTTAAAGCGGCAGATATTGCGTATTCAAGAGACTTGTCATGTTCACCTTCAAAGAAGTAGTTTTCAGCAATTTCCCATTGAATGAACCAGTCCTGTTTGTATCTGTAAATGTCTCTGAGGTATTCGATGGCTTCACCATATTCGCCAAGTTCTCTAAGGGATCTGGCAATTCTCCATTTAAACCAGATGTCAGAGTTATTTGTGAATCTGTCCAGTTCAGACAATGCCTTTTTGGAAATGTTTAAACATTCGTCATAGTCTTCAACTTCCTGATAAGATTTCGAAAGCCAATTATAGTATTTTTCTTTGTTTGAAGCTGTTGTGACTACTCTGCCGTCCTGTGTGGTAAATGATGATGTTTTTGAACTTAAATAATCGGGATTTAATTTATCTGCCCAGATTATTATGTTGTCATAATCTTTCTGTTTGTAGAAATAGTCAAGAAGTTTCATCATGGATAAAGTGTATGCACATACACCGTCCTTTTTGGAGTGGTCTTCCTGAGACAGTAATTGAGTTATTAAATCAGCGGATTGTAATAAGTCGGTTTCATCATCAGGGTTTTTAATGTATAACTGGTAGAGTGCCCAGCTGTAAAATCTTTTGTCCCAGATGTTAAATGCTTCTGGATTTTGCATATAAAGCGATTCGTATAAATCTTTAGCTTCTTCGTATTTTTTGCTTTGATATTTTTTTTTAGCTTGAGCTAAATCCTTTTTAATGTTTTCACTCATTATCATTCACCACCTGTTGGGTCATATGTGTTTAAATTGTTATTAGAATTATTTAAATGTTTGTTTGATTTTTCAATTTTCATTTTCAAATCAATATTGTAATGGCTTTAAAATATAATATCTCAATGTAAAAATTGTTTTTAGCTTATTAAAAGTATATATATTAGTTATTACATAATTAAAATGTAGAGATGAGGTTCATTTTAAATTTAATCAGAATTGTATTGAGCTATTGTCTTTATGAAATTAGTGTAATTTGCCTCTAAATCCTCATCTCTATTACAAATCATTTTCTAATTTTCTAACCACTCTGGCAGGAACACCAAGTGCAAGGGAATTGTCCGGAATATCTTTTGTCACAACGGCTCCGGCACCAATAACAACATTGTCTCCAATTGAAACTCCTCCAAGAATAGTGACATTGCCGCCCAGCCAGACATCATTTCCTATATGGATCTCACTGGCTTGTGCCAAATGATTTCTGCGGCCTTTCGGTGATAGGGGATGACCAACCGTTGTAATCAGGCAATGTGGTCCAATCATAACATTGTCACCAATATACACTTCCTTAACGTCCAAAATGGTCACGTTAAAGTTGGCGGTGAAATTGTCTCCGATGAATATGTTTTTGCCGTTGTCACAGCTGAATCGCTTAGCAATCCACACACCCTCTCCAACCGAACCCAACATGTCACACAGAAAGTCATATTGTTTCTGACTGTCTTCGGGGTCAATTGAATTGTAAATTTCACAGTTTTTAATGGCATTCCGTTTGATTGCATCAACTTCCTCATCATCATAGCAGTATTCAAGACCGGCTTTCAGTTTATTAATTTCATTCATGGTTAACTGTTTAATTCAGGTTGATTAAAAATATTTTGATTGTAGGAAATTTCATGAACTTACATCACTGTTCACAATTAAATCTTTTTACTTTTATCATCTAAAAATTATTAATTATATATACTATTTTTTACAAACTTATTGTATGATATATTAGGTGTTTTATATGAGTGAAAATATTGAAAGTGGAATGTCAGCATTAGCTGTTTTTATCATTGCGGCCGCAATTTTAAGTGCTGCTCAAAGTGTAGTCACAACCGGGCTTGCGGGGATAATGTCAGATTATCATGTATCTTCAACAACTGCACAATGGGTTTATTCATCCTTTTTGCTTATGTTGGGTGTTATGATACCGTTATCCGCATTTTTCATACGCAGATTTAAAATCAAAGTGATTTATATATCTTCACTGACCCTGTTTGTATTTGGATCATTACTTTCATTCATATCTCCGAATATTGAAATTTTAATCCTGTCGCGTGTAATTCAGGGAATTGCCTGCGGAACCTTACTTCCGATAACGCAAATAGTATTGTTCAAAGTAATCCCCGAGGAAAAATGGCAGGTATATATGGGTCTGTTCGGACTGATTGTTGGAATTGTTCCGGCATTGGCGCCGACTCTTGGAGGACTGCTGGTTGATTCAATGGGATGGAGATATGTATTTTTAATATTTGCAGTGGTAATTTCAGTACTGACTGTGATTTCATCTGTTGTAATTAGATTGGAATTTGAAACAGGTCATTATCCTCTTGATCTATATTCACTGGTGCTGTGTGTACTTGCATGTATAGGACTGATGTTCGGATTTTCAAACATTGCAGAAAACGGATTTAATCTGGTGTGGGTAATTTTACCAATTGTCATAGGTACAGTAACACTGGTGCTATTTGTCAGAAGGCAATTCAGGATTGAAACACCGTTGGTTGATTTAAGAGCTCTTAAAAACAAATATTTTTTCTTCGGAACACTGTTTTCAGCAATTCTTTACTTCACAATGTGCGGTTTATATGTGATTTTACCTTTATTTGTACAGAATGTCAACAATTATTCTGCGACAATCTCCGGTTTTATTTTGCTTCCGGCAACTCTTGTAATGATTGTATTTAACTTCGTAGGTCCTGTCCTGGCAAACAAATTCGGAGTCAGGAAAATATTGGTTATATCCTGTATTTTCACAATTGCAGGTTATCTGCTGATGGCAACTTATAATGCAAGTACTTCTGTGACGTACATGGTTGTAACACAGATTATACGTGCTATCGGTGCAGGTATGGGTCTTATGCCTTCTGTAACATGGACAATAGCAGTCGTGTCTGGTGATGTTGAAGACGCAACAGCTATCAACAATACCGTAAGACAAATCATCGGAGCAATAGGTGCCGCTCTTGCATCAGTTTTAATGGCAGTCTTTGCAGGGGGAGTTATCGGACTTAATCATATGTCAGTATATGCATTTGACCAGACTTCAGGAATAATGGCATTTTTGGCCGTTGTTATGCTGGTGATTGTGATAATCTATATAAAAGATGAAATTCACGATTTAATGTGAATTTCTTAAATTTTTTTTTTTAAATCCTTTAATAATCCCTATTTTTCTTAAATTGAATGCTTTATTATTTTTTTAGTATTTTGATAAATCAGATTAAAATTGATAAGATTCAAACAAAACAAATTATTTGGGTATCAACAGATTTCCAAAAATTTAATTAACCATCCGGTTTAAACTTTATAATAATGAGAAACGATAAATTCAATAGCTTCGGGGTATGATTTAAATGATTCTTAAGGTAAAAAATATTTCAAAAATCGGAGGGGTTGTTAAGGCGCCTCCCTCTAAAAGTTATTCTCACAGGGCAGTTATACTCGCTTCACTGGCTGGTGGAACTTCCAAACTCTATGACATACTATATTCAGAAGATACCTTGGCTTCAATAAGGGTATGTGAAGCTTTGGGTGCAGAAATTAACAGAACTGATGAGTATCTTGAGGTTGCAGGTACTGGAGGTAAGTTTCATAACTCTTCAGCAGAACCTATTGACCTGGCAAATTCAGGAACTACATTGAGGTTAATGACATCTGCAGCTGCTTTAAGTGACAATGAGGTTATTTTAACCGGGGATGATTCTTTAAAAACACGTCCGATGGGTCTGCTCATGGATGCTCTGCTGCCATTGGGTGTTGAAACAGAATCCCTAAACGGTAATGGTATGGCACCGATTTCAATTAAACCGGGTTATGCCGGCGGTGAAACCAATATTATGGGTAATGTCAGTTCACAGTTTATTTCATCAATTTTAATATCTGCTCCATTGTCTGAAAATGGAGTTACATTGTATGTTTTTCCCGAATTCAAATCAAAACCTTATGTTGACATGACTCTTGACATTATGAGGAAATTTGGCGTTAAAGTGTCTAATGGATATTATTTAAAACATGATGTCTGCGATAAGGAAGTTCAGGGATGCAGGATTGACGAGTTCATTGTTGATAAACAGGGCTATGTTTCCTGTGACTATACTGTTGAAGGCGATTACTCTTCAGCATCATATCTGCTTGGCCTGATTGCAGTCAATGGAGGGAAAGCTAAAATTAAAAATTTATTTAAGGATTCTAAACAGGGAGATAAATACATTTTGGATATCCTCGAAAAAATGGGAGTCACAATAGTTCGTGGTCAAGATTATGTTGAAATAGAATCCGACGGAAATCTGAAAGCCATTGATGTTGACCTTTCAAACGCCCCGGATTTGCTTATTACCGTTGCGGTACTGGCTGCAATGGCCGAAGGAACAACCAACATTACAGGTGTTGCTCATGCAAGGGTTAAGGAAACCGATAGAATCGATACAACCTGTCGTGAACTGGAGAAATTAGGATGTAAACTGGTTGAAAGACAGGATGGTATGAGCATAACCGGCGGAGTAACGTCAGGGGTTGTTGATTCCCATGCGGACCATCGCCTCGCAATGGCATTCAGCTTAATTGGCCTTAAACATGACATTAAAATTACAAACGGAGATGTCTTTGATGTTTCTTTCCCGGATTTTATTGAAAGTATGAGTGAACTTGGATTTGAATTGGAGTTGGAAAATGAATAAAGAAGAAAGAGTAATCAAATTAATCGAAGAGTTGGAAGGTGTTTTTGAGATAAGAACATTCCTTGACCATGACCCGTACAAGGTTTTAATCAGAACAATACTTTCTCAAAGAACACGGGATGAAAATACAGACCAGGCAACCAATAATCTGTTCGAAAAATACCCTGACATTTATGCCGTGGCTGATGCTCCCATTGAGGATGTAAAGGAACTCATCAGACCTGCCGGTTTTTATAATGTTAAGGCGGCCAGAATTCAGGAAGTTTCTCAAATTTTAATTGACCAATATGGGGCCGAAGTTCCCGATACCGTTGAAGAGATGATTAAACTTCCGGGTGTTGGAAGAAAAACCGCAAATTGTGTTATGGTCTTTGCTTTTGAGCTTCCGGCAATCCCTGTTGACACTCATGTTCACAGGATTTCAAACCGTTTGGGACTGGTTGACACAAAAGACCCTGAAGAGACTGAGGTTGAATTGTGTAAAATTGCTCCTGAGGATTTATGGATTAAATTGAATGATTTGATGGTTCAGTTTGGTCAGAATATATGTAAGCCGATGTCTCCTCAGTGTGAACTATGTCCGTGCACTGAAATCTGTGATTATTTTAAGGAAAATATTTGAATGCATCATTTGAATGTTTTTTTTTTAGGAAAGAAAGTGTTGGCAGTCATTTTTTAATTGATTTTATAACTTTTTTTTAAATTTTGTTCAATTTTGATAAGTATATTTTTTCAATTTTACTAATAACACATTATATGACTGGACGATTAATGTCCTCAGAAGAAGGAATAAAAGAATATAAATTATAGTATTTTACCGAATAAGGTTTCATAAAAATTCATCAACCCAATTTTCTATTAATGATTTTTTGCCAACATTTTTATAAAATTCGTCCAATATGATGTTTACGAGTTCTTCTTCATTGTTATAATGTGAACTATATACGACCCGTTTGATAATTTTCCATAAATCTTCGATAGGGTTTAAATCTGGCGAATATTTAGGTAAAAAGATTAATTCAATGTTTAAGATTTCACATGCAATTGCAACATCATCAGCTTGATGAATTTTTGCATTATCAAGAACTATAACAATAGGTTTTTCATCGTTTAATATTTCAAATATATTTGATTCAATTAATAAGTCTCTAATTGTTGTTCTTTGTTTTGCTGAAATTCTTGCAGAAGTTATTTTCTTATTTGTGCAAATTTCTTTTATTTTACTTATTGATGGTTTTTTCTTCCCGTCATGTAATTCAAATTCTTTTTCAATGGCTTCAATTTTTTCTTTACTTGATTTATTCTCTTTTTTAAATTCGTTTTTAATGTAATCCCTTGATAATAAGTGATTATCTAATATATCTCCCAATATTTGCTGGCATTCTTTATTTTCCATGTGCATTATTCTTAACATTATCATTGAACAAATGGTGGTGAAAGAATTGTTTCTTTCATATGTTTCTGCTAAAGGAATGCCGTTAATGGGCATGAAACCTGTAACACTTGTTCCAAATTTGGTTCCAGTTCTAACAAAAACATTTTTATCATTAGAATCATAAATAACTCTTGTAACATTCGTCGTATTTTTAAAATAACTTTGATCAAGCAAAAAGAAATGGACTTCATCAAGTATGATTTCTTCTAGTTTTTTTTAAGTATTGCTTTGTGATCTTCAGGTTGTTCAGAATAATTAATAAATGGTTTTCCATAACTTAATTTAAGTTTTTTTCTTACTGTAACCCATGTTTGCTTTGGAGTATATTTTACATTGAATAATAAGTAAATAATATCTCGAGCATCTTCCAAAGTATAATATTGGCCTGTTTCAGTCAATATTTTACTTAATTTCTCCAAATCCTTTTCATCCAATTTTGATTTCACACCAGATTTTGTTCTTTTTGAGGTTATTCCATCAAGACCTTGTTCGTTATAGTTCTTTAACCATTTAGAACAAATTTGTGGGGATTTATTTAAAACTTCTGCTATAACTTTACTTTTAATCCCACATTTCAATCCACGAATATACAATAAACGAACATAAACCTCTGCATCCGTCCGATACTCTTTTAAAAGTTCATCAATCTGGTCTAATGTATGATGTTCTTTAACTTTTGCGACTCTCATGATTATAATATTTCATTAATTATACTTAAAAATCTTTTGGTAATATACTATAT
>CACZNW010000067.1 GCA_902782595.1 uncultured Methanobrevibacter sp.
ATAATGATTCTGCCAATCACCAATTTTGTAAACCGCATAGTTTATATCATCAAGACTAATAATTTTTTCATCTGACATTGTTATCACAATATTAAATATATTTTTATAATATAAATAACAAATGTAATTTTAAATAGGAGGTTAATCTGTGAAAAAATGTCCAGAATGTGGAAATCCTAGTTATGATGGTGCTCCTGTTTGTGGAAATTGCGGTTATAAATTTCCAAAAGCAAAAAATATAACTCAAAAAAGAGAAGATATTTTCAAACAAGCCCCAAAAATTGAAAAAACTTCAAATAACGAGGATACCGTTAGTATTATTAAAAAAAATAAACTTGTTATCGGAATAATACTTGTTATAACATTGATTGTTATTTGCGGAATCGTATTTATGGGATCCAATAACAACAAGTCAAATGATTCCAACCCTATAATTCAGACAAGTGATTTGCTTGAATATAGTGCCAGCGATTTTGCATTTAAATATCCGAAAACTTGGAAAAAAATCAATTTAACTGATGAAGAACATCCCGGAGCAATATTCTTTGAAACTGAAAACAATTCAACAGTAGAATATTACAACATTACTACTGATGCCCAATCATTAAAAGATATAAATCAGCAAAGAATTAGTCTTGCTCAAGAAAACGGCGATTTTGTCGAACTTCTTGAAACAGTAACTTTAGATGGTAGAAACTCCTCAAACATGATTTTAGAAAATGCTGATGGAGATTACACCAGATATGTTTCAATGTTTAGTGACGGACAGTTATATGTCTTTAAGATAACCGGAGGTTCAGAAAACTCCGTTACATCCGAAGCCATTGAAAGCACAATAAGTTCCGCAGATATCGCTTAAGTATGATTAAATCATACTTATTTTTTCTATTTTTAAGTGTTAAAATGACAATAATAAAGCTTGCACTTTGTCAGATGAATGTGGTTGACAATAAACAGTCAAATCTTGAAAAGGCTGCTTCAATGATAGCCGATAGTGCAGAAGCTGATGCAGATTTTATAATTTTACCTGAAATGTTTATGTGCCCGTATTCAAATGATAAATTTATTGAATATGCAGAAGAGGAAAATGAAAGTCCCACATTAAACATCATTTCGGAATTGGCTGCAGATAATGAAACATATATTCTGGCAGGGTCAGTTCCCGAAAGGAAATCCGATAAGATATACAATACCAGTTACCTGTTTGATAAAAATGGCCGGATTATGGCCAAACATAGGAAAATGCATCTTTTTGATATTGATGTTAAAGATAAGATCACTTTTAAAGAATCAGATGTTTTAACCGCAGGCAATGAATTTACCCTGGCTGAAACCGAATTTGGTAAAATTGGCATTGGAATATGTTATGATGTTCGTTTTGTAGAAATTGCAAGGATAATGGCTGAAAAGGGTGCGCAAATCCTTTTTTACCCCGGTGCATTCAATATGACAACCGGTCCTGCACATTGGGAGTTGCTGTTTCGTTCAAGAGCTCTGGACAATCAGGTTTTCTGTGTCGGTGTTGCACCTGCACTGAACAGGAATGCAAGCTATCACAGTTATGGCCATTCAATTGTAACAAATCCGTGGGGAGAAGTTGTAAGTCAGGCCGGTGAAAAAGAAGATTTGATAATTTGTGAAATTGATTTGAGTGAAATAAAAAAAGTAAGGGAAGAGATTCCCATTTTAAAAAATAAAAGAAACGACCTCTATGAGGTTATTGAAAAATAATCTATTGGAGTTTAGCCAGTCTTTTTTCAAAATATGCCCGTTTTTTATCATTGTCTGCAAATACTTCAATTGCAGTTTCCATAACTCTGACTTCATTGTCATAGTCATTTGATTTTCTATATAAAACACATAATCTTTTATAAGGAGCATCTTTTGGTTGTTTTGCTTCAACATAACGCTCATATTCCTTAATAGCTTTTTGAAGATTGGTTTTTTCCATTTCCTTAATTGTACTCATCGGAATTACTTTTACAACAGTCTCACCGGATTCTTTTGCTTTCTGTCTTTTTTCAGCTTTTTTAATAGCTTTATTACAGGATTTTTTAAAGTCCTTGTCACTTTCAGCCTTTCTTGCATCTTTAATTAGATTAATTGCATCATCATTTGCAAGGTCTCCCAATGCCTGAATAGCTGCAAGCCTAACTCCCCAGTCTTCATCTTCAAGACATTTTGCTATTGAATCCAGTTCATTTTCTGCCTGAAGTTCTCCCAATGCACGCACTGCAACTTTTCTAACTCCAAAGTCATCATCTTCTGTTGATTCGACAAAATATGGGATGACTTTTTTATCTTCAGTTTCCTTAAGGGCAAATGCCAAAAAACGTTTATCCTTACCTTCTGCATTTTTAAATTCATCAATTAATTTATCAACGGCCACATCACCCATGCTGCCTAAAATTTCAGCGGCTTTAAATCTGACCTGTGCATTTACATCAGTGGTTGCTCTGATTAACGGTTCAATTGCTTCTTCATCACTGGTTCCCACCAATGATTCTACAGCCTCTTTTCTAACTTTTACATCATCGCTTGATAAATTGTTGATAACTTCATTTAAGTTTGACATGATAATAGTTAGTTTTTAGAAATATATAAAATTAAACACAAACGGATTTTTCATACAATCCTAACGGACAAATTATATATTGAATTAATTGCCCATTATCATCTATGCCAAATAATGCAGACTTTTCAACCAAAACACCGAATAAAACAGAGTCTATAACACTAACCTCCCGTGATTTTGAGAGAATTACTGGTTTAGCGGACGATGGTTTTTATAATAATATTAAGGAGTTTGTTAAAGTCGCAGTTATTGAAATCCTATTATATTGCGAGACATTCCATACAAGCATCAAAGAGGAGAAATCATTGATTATGCTGAAGCACATGAAGAAGTTGACAGCATCGAAATATCCGAGAATCTGTTACCTGATGCATTGAAGTTAATGAAACAATGGTCAAGTTCATTAATGAAACTAATTCAAAGAGTTATAAGTGATGCTACCCAGTAATGGCAAAAAATAAAAAAAATAAGAGAAAAATTCTCTTATTTAAATAGCTGTCCATCCACCGTCGATACAGATTAACTGACCTGTACAGAAGCTGGATGCATCTGATGCAAGATAGATTGCAATACCATCCAGTTCACCAGGTTTACCTAAACGGCCTGCAGGACAATATGCTTTAATTAAATCCATGAAACCCTCCATTTCAATAGATTCAACGGTTAATTCTGTTTCAAATACAGCAGGACCAATTGCATTAACGGTAATGTTGTATGGTGCCCATTCTACAGCCAGGTTTTTGGTTAAATTCATTACTCCACCTTTAGCTGAGGAGTATGCACTGATTCCTCCGCCAGGGAAGATTACTCTGGAGTGGATTGAACCGATGTTGATGATTTTACCGTATTTCTGTTCAATCATGATTTCTCCAACAGCTTTACACATGTAGTATACTCCGCTTAAGTCAATGTGAATGTGTCTTTCCCATTCTTCATTGGATTGATCCATTACAGGTTTGTTGTTACCCATACCTGCTGCATTAACTAAAATATCGATTCTTCCGTATGCATCCATAACTTTTGCAACAGCTGCGGTGATGCTGTCATAATCACCTACGTCACATACTGCATACATTACTTCAGTACCGAATTCTTTTTCGATTTCTGCAACATTTTCTTGAAGTCTTTCTTCTCTTCTTGCAAATAATGCCAATTTAGCACCCTGACTTGCGTATGCCTGAGCGATTTGCCAGCCCAGACCAGAAGAAGCTCCAGTTATTACTGCAATTTTATCTTTAATATCGAAATAGTTTTTCATTTTTACCACCTTAGTCCTAAGACCATGTTTAAATATTTGGAAAATAAACTATTTAATTATTTTTATATGAATTTTTAACCAAAATTTATCTAATCAATTAAAATAATACACAAATCGAAGAAAATAATAAAATTTATGAATATTCTGTATAAAAAATACCTGTTATAATTTTTTGACTGTACAGAAATATGCCAACAAAATTATATGAATTAAAATCCAAACAATATATTACGGCAACGAATTATTGAACAAGAGATGAAAACAGATGATTGAAGAGCAGACAAAAAGCTACACCAAAAAACAAATCTTTAAAACCCTCCATCCATGGGTCAGACAATGGTTTGACTCACAGTTTGAAGACTTCACCCCGGCTCAGAAAAAATCGATTATAGACATTCACAAAAACAACAACATCCTCATCTCTTCACCAACAGGATCAGGTAAAACACTGACAGCATTTCTATCAGTCATCAGCGAATTGACCTCCCTTGCCGAAAAGGACAAACTTGAAGACAAGGTATACTGCATCTACATATCCCCCCTGAAAGCCCTTGACAATGACATTGAAAAAAATCTCGACGAACCCCTGAAGGGAATAGAAAAAATTGCAGGTGAAAAACTTGGAATCAGAAAGGCAGTCAGAACAGGAGACACATCACAATACCAGAGACAGAAAATGCTTAAAAAACCACCCCATATCCTAATTACAACACCTGAAACACTGTCAATACTGCTTGTAGCTCCGAAATTCCGGGAGAAATTAAGTCACGTGAAATATGTCATCATTGATGAAATTCACTCGTTGGCTGAAAATAAAAGAGGAGTACACTTAAGCCTGTCCCTGGAAAGGCTGCAGCATTTAATCGGACAGTATACAAGAATTGGGCTTTCAGCAACTGTAAGTCCGCTTGAAGAGGTTGCCCGATTCCTTGTGGGTTATGAATATGGGGTCGAACGGAACTGTAAAATAGTCAATGCAAACTATTTAAAAGAACTGGATATGGAAGTGATGTGTCCGGTCAGCGATATTATGCTTGCCGATGATGAAGACACCAGACTCGGAATGTATGATTTACTGGATGACCTGATTTGGGAAAATAAAACTACACTGATATTTACAAACACAAGAAGCGGAACTGAAAGAATAGTGTATAATCTAAAGAAGATGTATCCAATGCATTACACCGATTCAAACATAATGGCACATCATTCATCACTTTCAAAGGATGTGCGTTTAGAAACTGAAAATAAATTAAAGGAAGGTAAACTTCGGGCAGTAGTATCATCAACATCACTGGAACTGGGTATTGATATCGGATATATTGATCTGGTAGTCTTAATAAACTCTCCCAAATCAGTTGCAAGAGCATTACAGAGAATCGGGAGAAGCGGACATCGGTTGCATGAAAAATCAAAGGGAAGAATCATAGTAACCGACCGTGATGATTTGGTTGAATGTTCCGTTTTACTTAAAAATGCAAAAGAGGGAAAGATAGATAAAATCAAAATTCCAACAAACTGTCTGGATGTTCTGGCACAGCACATTTATGGAATGGGCATTGAAAATCCATGGGACATCGATTATGCATATGATGTAATCCGAAAGAGCTATTGCTATAAAAA
Organism: uncultured Methanobrevibacter sp.; assembly: GCA_902782595.1. Classification (GTDB taxonomy): domain Archaea; phylum Methanobacteriota; class Methanobacteria; order Methanobacteriales; family Methanobacteriaceae; genus Methanocatella. The sequence continues at coordinate 5,457 of CACZNW010000067.1, forward strand.
CCTCACAAGAGACGATTATGAGGATGTCTTAAGTTACATGGCGGGAGAATACCCTGAACTTGAAGAACGCTATGTCTATGCAAAAATATGGATTGATTATGAGAAAAATACCTTCGGAAAACGAGGAAAACTGGCCAGAATGCTTTATTCCACAAATATCGGAACAATACCAGATTCATCGGGAGTTCTGGTTAAATGTGATGGTGAAACCGTTGGAAAAATCGAAGAATCATTTATGGAACGACTGAAAAAAGGAGACACATTCGTTCTGGGAGGAAGAACCTATCGTTTTAATTATGCTAAAGGAATGACAATCACTGTAACTCCCGCAAGCGGACCTCCAACAATACCCTCATGGTTTTCACAGCAGCTGCCATTATCTTTTGACCTTGCAATGGATATACAGAAGTTCAGATCATTTATGGAAGCCAGATTCGAGTATCGACGAAGCAAAGAAGAAATCATGGAGTTTATTTATGATTATTTATATGTTGATGATTTTGCGGCCAATTCAATTTATGAATACTTTGTTGAGCAGTACAAATATGCAAAAATCCCATCCAACCGCTGTTTACTCATAGAATACTACAAAGGATTTGGAGGAAGGAAATTTGTAATATTCCACTGTCTATTCGGCAGAAAAGTAAATGACGCACTATCCCGTGCAGTCGCATATGTGGTTGCTCAAAGATACAATACCAATGTAACTCTATCAGTTTCAGATAATGGTTTTTATCTGAGTTCAGATGGTACAATTGGCGGTTTAGAATCATTTAAAGAATTGACTCCTGAAAATTTTGAAAGAATATTGATAAATTCCCTGAATAAAACAGAAACATTGGCTTCACGTTTCAGACATTGTGCCGGAAGGTCCCTGATGACACTTAGACGATATAAAGGAGAATCAAAATCAGTTGGTCGTCAACAGGTTCGCGGAAAGATACTCCTGAAATTTGTCCAGGATATGGACGATAACTTCTCAATTTTAAAAGAAGCAAGACGAGAAGCAATGGAAGATTATATGGACATCAACAATGCTTTGAAAATAATCAATATGATTGATTCGGGAGAGATGGAAATAAAAACAATTAATACACTGATTCCAAGTCCCTTTGCATTTAATCTGGTTTCACAGGGTTATTTGGACGTCTTAAATCAGAACGATAAAGCAGAATTTACAAAAAGAATGCACAAGGCAATACTGGAACAGATTAGAGATAAATTAAAAGACATCTACTAATGAGCATAGCCAAAATTGGTTAATGATGACAGGACGGGATGAAATTAGCATGTCACCATGATTTAAGAACCTATGAATCTTTGCAACTGCCTTTTTAACTTGATTCGGCTCTGCTATAATTCTACCATATTCAGCAATTATTTTCTTAGAATCAACTTTAAATGCTCCATATTCCGCTTTTAATCCATCCAAACTTATTTGTTCCACTTCATATCCTACGAATTCATCATATTCAGAATCATGCATACTTTCAACAGCTATTATAACAACACTCCCATCTTTTAAATCATCACCCCCTCTGAACTTAATAATCATTTGAAGTTATGGCTTTTAAATTTGGTTTCATAAGGTAACTGGATGTAATGAATCAGAAATTATTATCAACGATAACGTCAACAAATACCTAACCAAATTTTAAACTGATTAATATTAAAAGGATCATTCAAATGTCTATATGGTTTTTTGCAAGTGATTTTTTGGTTTTTTCAATCCAATTATCTTTTTCAGCAATAGTTTTATCAGTTTCAGCTTTATATGCTGCATATTCAGCTTTCAAGTCATCTAAACTTGTTTGTTCTGCTTCATATCCTTCGAGTTCATCGTATTTAGAGTTATGCATACTTTTAACAACCATTTCTAACAACTCCCTTTTTCTTTTTAAATCATCACCAAATCTGAACTTAATAATCATTTTTAAAGCTAGATATAAACCCATTTGATGATTGTAATTAATTCTTTCGATTGTTGCAAATTGATAGACCACATCTTCGATTACTTCTTTTACAAATTCACCATTTGCAAATATGAGGCATAAGATAAACTGAACGTAGTCTGAATTTGTCAATCCGTGCTTATTATAGTCTTTTGATTTCAGAGTATTTAAGATTTTTTCAATTTTTTCACGATTGTAAATTCTAAAATAGATTCTGAATGAACGTCCCTCAACTTCGTAGTCCTCATATTCCTTACCGTAGTCATGATCTGTGACTACAACAAGATAGCATAATTTATTTTCCTGAAAACCACTGTATAGGCAGTATTCAAATATATCAACAACTTTGGATGGTTTCAGTATTCCCTTTTGCTGTTCTGCATTAACACATGCGTTACGTTTGACAATACCTCCTTCAGTTACGGTTTCAAAGTAATCCAGTTGGTTAGCTGTTCCGTCAATTACAAATACCATTGTGTCTTTGACTTCCTCAAAATTTCCGGGCAACTCCCATACTTCATGATATGTCCGAGGATAACTTCTTGAATTGGACCTAAACAGGAAATCAAGTGTTTGAGGATTTACGTCTTCATTCATAATTAATTCGACCAGTTCGTTAATTTTGTCCATATTGTATTTCGAATTATGTCTATAATTTGAATTGAAATTATTCTGGATCATATTATTTCTCCTTATTTTTTTAGATAACAATGGCAATTGGAATTTCATGCATTTCAGGGCAATTCAACCTCAAAAACATATGAAATTAAATCATTTCAATTGTATTTAAATATTTATTCCAAGTCTTATATATAGTTTTTCATGATTTTACAATGATAAAGGATGAAATATTCCATTTAAAAGTTATTCGAGTTATTGCAAGCCAAAAACAATATTTTAATGAGATTAAAATTTTTCAAAAACACATCAATTTTAAAATAGAATTCAACAAAAAATAACTCCCCATATGATTTTCCCGATTAAAATGACAAATAAGTTTATAACAAAATTAAACCATAATATTAAAAGGTGACAATTATGGCAAAATGGAGCGCAGTACTTTTTGGTTTCATACTAACAATTATAGTAAAGGCATTCTTTGCCCCATATGAATTTATAGGATTATTAATTGCAGGATTCATCACAGGATATGTTGCCCATTCCGGAGTATTAAGCGGTCTTTGGAATGCGGCCCTTGCCGGCGCATTGGGTACAATCATCGGCTCAATATTATTTATCATTGTTGCAACAATTGGAGGAAGCTTTGCCGGCATATTCGGCGGTTTGACAGGTTTTACCGTCTCCGGAGCTACAAGTCTTGTGGCGATTGTTGAATCAATAATCTATTATGCAATAGTTATGGGAATTACCGGAGCATTCGGAGGAGCAATTGCCTCTAAAGAATAACAAAACCCCAAATATTTTTAAAAGTAGAAAAAGAGGAAATAACTAAAAAAAAGCATTTAAATAAAAATAGAAAAAAATAATAACAATTCTATGTTATTATTTTATCAAGTTCATCCCTTTCTATACCATTTTTAATTTC
>CACZNW010000068.1 GCA_902782595.1 uncultured Methanobrevibacter sp.
GCTTGGTAAACCTTATTCTCACAAGAGAATAACAGCCCAAGAATAATATTACAAAATGGTAAAAAAATTAAGTAATAGACTATAATATTTGAGGAGGGGATAACATGTTTGAATTAAAAGGAAAATACGCAACAGCCAAAATCTTTTCAGATGAAGTCGATGAAACAAGCATTTCACAGGTAATCCGGTTCCTCAACCAGCCGATAGCTGAAAACCAGAAAATCCGCATGATGCCGGATATCCATGCAGGTAACGGATGCACTATCGGAACAACAATGACAATAACCGATAAGGTTGTTCCAAATCTCGTCGGATCCGATATCGGATGTGGAATGGAAGTGGCATACCTTGATGCCGATGAAATTGATTTCAAACGTTTTGATGATATTATTAACAGCAAAGTGCCTCACGGATACGATAAAAGGAAAACTCCTCATCATTTCATGAAGAACTTTGATTTAACCCGTCTTAAATGCTATTTCAAACTTGAATCAGGAAGTGAAGGCAATTTTGATTTGGGAACTCTCGGAGGGGGAAATCACTTCATTGAAGTTAACCGAACATCAGATAATAATCTGATATTGGTGGTTCACTCTGGAAGTAGAAGAATCGGAGGGGACGTCTGTGAATACTATCAAAATCAGGCACTGAAGGAATTTAAAAGATTCCACAACAGGGCAAGTGACAGGGATTTGATTTACTGTGAAGGAAAATTATTCGAAGACTATATTCATGACATGGAAATTATGCAGGATTTTGCGGTTTTAAACCGTAAAGCCATTGTCGAAACAATTCTGAGTGAATACGGAATTGACTGCACTAAAACGTTCACGACAGTCCACAACTACATTGACACAGACAGGATGATTCTAAGAAAAGGTGCAGTTTCAGCAGATAAAAACGAAACCCTGATTATTCCGATTAATATGCGTGACGGTTCATTAATCTGCAAGGGAAAAGGAAACTCCGACTGGAACTATTCTGCTCCCCACGGTGCCGGACGACTCTACAGCCGCAGCCGTGCCAAGGCAGAACTGTCTATGGATGAATTTGAAAAGACAATGGAGGGAATATACACCACATCAGTTAAAAGGAGCACTATCGACGAATCTCCAATGGCCTATAAATCAATAGATAATATTTTAAATAATGTTAAAGATACAGTTAAAATAATGGATATTGTAAAGCCAGTTTACAATTTCAAAACCAAATAAAATTGGGGTGTTGGATGGAAATGTCTGAATTAAAATACATGGATTTGTCATTGGATGAAATTTTAAAAAATCTTAACCGAAGTAAATCAGTTATTGCAAATCAGGAAGAGGAAATTATACAGTTTAGAGATATAATTTTAACCGCTTCCAACAAACGCACATCAAACGAAAGAAGAACAACAATATTTCTGGCAGGAGCAGGAAGATCAGGTTTTGTTGCAAAGGCCTTTGCCATGAGACTGATGCATCTGGGATTTTACGTTTACGTATTCAACGAGACAATAGCTCCTCCGGTCAATGACGGAGACATCATAATAATTGTTTCAAAATCAGGCAAATCCAATTCCATTACTCAAATCGTTGAGGATTCAAAATTGGATCACGTCAAGTTCCTTGCAGTCTGCGGAAACACCGAATCACAGCTAGCACAGACTGCCGATGCAAGAATTGTAATCGATTCCCTGCCTCAAAGTCTGGTTAACCTCGAAGACAGTGACATCAGAACTTTCATAGAGTCCCTGCCGGGTGCTTTCGTTAACTTTGAAAATGATGATGAACTTAGAGAAAAAATCGACAGTCTGCCAAAGAAATCCGCAGATTTAACAAACAGAAAACTGCAGGATTCAATCGATGACTTGCCGTCACAGATATCCGGAATCAGCAATATCTACAGGCCGCTGGAACTGATACTGATGGGAACAGCTTTTGAACTTTCTGCTCTGGTTCTGCTTGACGCGCTTGTGGCTGAACTGATGCAGAAGTTAAATTTACGTGAAAAGGACCTCAAGGCATATCATGATGTTTTAAGCAGTTCAATTTAAAAATAGGAGTTTTAATATGAGTGATTTAAATACAGTCAAGACAGTGATTTTGGATACATCTGATTCCAGTTTGCTATCCACCAAACTGGCTGCAGTCAACAATAATGTCAGATTTTCAATTCTTGAAATCCTAAGGGATTTTCAAAAAGTTAACAAGGGTGAAGACGGTTCATTTAAAAAGGAACCGTTGTACTCCCGTGAAATCAACACAATTCTTTTGAATAATTACAACGTAAACATCACAACCCAGATGCTAGGCCAGCACCTGAAACAGCTCAGTGAAGCCGGACTGGTTGAAGAGGTTGTCGTTAAAAAGGAAGTTCCAAACCGTGTAGGACGCAGAAACGTCAAGGGATTTGTCTTAAAGGAAGATGCATTTGAAGACCTTTTCCTGGATATCAGTTTTCTTTCAGATGAACTTCTCACATTCTTTGACTTATACAAAACAAATCAGAGATTCCATGACGGTGAACACTGTGTTTTAACAATATTCAACGGCGAAGACAAGGGCAAAACATTCAAGGTTCACAAGGACGAGGTTGTTTTAATCGGAAGAAAGGCCAATTTCAATGCCGGTGATTTGGCGTCATTTACAATACTTCTTGACAATAATTATTCTACAGTTTCAAGCGTTGCGAAACCTCATTTAAAACTGTTTTACAGGGATAACGGATGGTGCATTCTGGATGAGGGAAGTTCCAACGGAACATACATTGCAGACAGGAAAGTTCCAACCGGAGTCGTTACCAGACTCAAACCCAATTCCTTTTTAAAATTGTCAAGAGGCAATGGTGGAGCGGTAATTTACTGTTCATTCTAATTAGATTTTCTTAAATCTAATTTCTGGTGGTTCTAGTGGACTTTAATGTAGTTAAAAACCTGGTTGAAGATTATTTCAACGGCCAGTATGAGGTTAGGAAATTTCTCGGAGAGGGGTCTTTTGCTGAAGTTTACCTTGTCAATCATCATTATCTAGATGATTTACGGGCAATGAAGATTATCAAAGAACCCCTGGGTTCCACCTCCAACACAAAAAAGGTCTTTCATGAAGTGATGCTTGCCACCCGTCTGCGCCATGAAAACATCATAAGCATCTATGACGCCGGAGTAATTTCCACTTTCGGAAGTGATGATGATGGAAGATTCATTCTCCAGAAGTCTGACGGCTTGAATCGTGATGACTGGGCTTATTTTATAATGGAATACGTTCGGGGAGGAGACCTTGAAAAATACCTGAAATCATTCATCAACTCCAATATCTACATGCCCATATCGAGGGTACTGGATATTGTCCGCCAGATTCTGTTGGGCTTAAACACTCTTCATTCTTCAAACCCGGCTATTGTTCACAGGGATTTGAAACCGAACAATATTCTTTTAAGCTATAACTCCAAAGGGGAAATTGTAATTAAAATCTCCGATTTCGGATTTGCAAAGGAAGTTTCAGCCGGCACAGTTGACGTGGAAGTTGCCGGAAACAAGAACTACATGGCACCCGAATGTTACAGTAAGGTTTTCTCCACAAAAACAGATATATATGCAGTGGGAGTTATTTTTTACCAGATTTTAACTGGGCACTGTCCATATAACATTAACAGATTCAGTCTTCTTGAAGTCATTGACGAAAAACCGTGGAGTCAGCCGTTAAAGGCTCCAAGCCATTACCGGAGAGATATTCCGGACTATATTGATAAGGTTGTATTGAAATGTCTTGCAGTTGACCCCTCCGGAAGGTATGGTGATGCGAAGGATCTTTTACGTGATGTTGAAAACTGCATTGATAAGTATAAAAAGGACATTAACGAAAGGCTGCCCGATGAAATTGATGACGCACATGAGCTATATTCGGAATACATAATCAATGATTCAATCAGAAAGGCATTTGAACTTGCAAAATGTGAAAACAGATTAAGTGAAGCTATTGAAATTCTTGAAAGGGAAATGCTTGAGGATTATGATATCAGAAGATGCTATTCACATATCCTGAGGGTCTGGAAATCCCGACGCCCCGATGTTAAACTGGTTTCACAGGCATTTTCAGTAAATCTCAAAGGAAATAACTATAAACTGTCATGCAACTATTTAAAAGAGGCAATGGCATATAATCCAAGCATTAAAGGCAAATACCTTCCATACCTTGAATTGTGGAATATATTTTCCGATTTGCGAAAGTACGGCAATCTGATTAAGGCCGTTTTAAGCCTTGAAGATTTAATGGAAGCCAACAGGGACATCCATGATGCCTACATTAACATTATCCCGACACTGAAAACGTTTTCCGTTGATGAAATCCTTAACGAATCCCTCAGACTTGCAGGTTTAAATTCACTTGCCGATGCGGCCAATCTGATGGAGTTTGCTGTTGTCGGCGACAGAAGGATTGAATCTAGATATGCATACAAACTCTCGCTTTTAAAGCAGAACATGAAAATTGACTTTAAAGCTCCTACAGCACCCGATAAAAATACTGTTAATTATGCTATTGATTTGGGAACAACCGATTCGGTCATAGCATATTATAATGACGGAGATCCGATAATCATTCCAAACCGCAGTACCGGTGAAAATTTCACACCGTCTGCAGTTCTGATTGATGAAAATGACAATATTGAGGTCGGTAAAAAAGCCCGTGATGCAATTATAGAAAATTCACATGATGCAGTAAGCGAATTCAAGGACAATATGGGTTTTTCCATCCCGTACAAATTCGACTCATCTTCGCAGGTAATGCTTCCCGAAGAATTATCGGCTGAAGTATTGAAAGATTTACGCAAATCCGTTTACTGTGAACTAGGGGAAAATATCGAGCACGTTGTAATAACGGTGCCCGCCAACTCAAACCCTATTAAAACAAAGGCAGTTAACGATGCGGCTGACCTGGCAGGATTCCGGTCTCATTATCTTTTATTGGAACCGGTTGCAGTTTCCATGGCTTATGGTCTTCACAACTGTGAGAACGGAAAAATCTGGATGATATATGATTTGGGAGGAGCAACATTCAACGTTACCCTGCTCAAAAATAACAATGGAGAGATTCAAAAAATCGATACCCTCGGTGTGGATACCATTGGAGGCAATATATTCGACTGGAAAATCGTCGATGAACTGATGGTGCCTAAAATCATTGAAGATTTATCTTTCGATGATTTCAGAAGAGACAATCCAAAATATTACATGGAGTTTTCACAGCTTAAAAAAGCCGCTGAAAATGCAAAAATTGAACTGGCCGAAAATGACGTGGCTGATATTTTCATTGAAGACCTTTTTGACGGCTATGACTTTAAGTTCTCACTTACGGTTGAAGTGTTCAGAGAAATTATAGAAGATTCAGTTAAATACAGTCTGAAATTGTGCAGGGACCTGCTTGAGGGCAATCTGATTTCTCCCGATGAAATTTCAAAAATCATACTTGTCGGAGGTTCATCCCTGTCCCCAATCGTTCGTGACATTATCTCAGATGAATTCAGCATTGATTTGGAGGCGAGTATTGATTCCCTGACCGTTGTTGCAAGGGGAGCTGCAGTTTATGCCGGAAGTCTTGAAAAACCTTCCGTTGAAGTGGAATCAGATACATTTTCAGTTGCATTAAAATCCCAAAAATCCGGCATTGCCGGTAAAGTATTTGCAGATGACGATAAATTTTCATTTCTGGGATATGACATTGAATTCAGCTCTTCAGCTGACACTCATAGAGTTCCGGTTGACATTGACGGAGCATTTAAGGTTGACCTTGAAAGCAGAGGACAATATTTAATAAATATCTATGATAACATGGGTAACCTAAAAAAAATCGATGTAAAATCACCGAATTCCATCAAATTCATCACTGAATCCTATGACTTTGAAATGGACATAGGATTTTTCGATGAAAAATATGACAATAAGTTTTACGGAGATATGGAACGTGAGTATATTGTCGATGCCTACAGTGAATTAATAAATGATTTAAATAATTTAACTCAGTTTTACTCATTCACTGAGTTGAATGAGGATTATACAGTTGATTATCTCTCAAGACTTGTTTCAGTTCTATCTGATGATAAAACTGCAATCAACCAGGCTGCAATTTATCTCAAATATGTAAATAGTCAAGTCAATTCATGGAAAGCCAAGCTTGAAGTTGACATACTTGTTGATGGCATTGAAAACAAACTTGGTATCATAGATGAACATGATTATTTTAAAACAGACCAGATCAGACATGACCTGTCCCGTGCGGTTGAAGACGGTAATTCGGACAGGTTAAATGAAATCTATGACAGTTTAGTTGAAAAATATGTTGTTTTAAAAAGAAACGATGTGATAACCACCTGCTTTTTTAACCTGAGATATGAAGGGATATATACAAAAAATCGGGCGATGGCGAATGAACTGATTGAAAATGCCATTATTGCTTTAAATAATAGGGATTATAATATGCTTTATAGCATTATCACTCAGTTATATGAAATTGATGAGAGAAATTGGAATTAAAAAAAAGATTTTAGTGAAATTAAGTTAATTTCACTAGTCAATATCTATACCCTTGGTTTTAAACATTAATTTTGCAGTTAATTCATACCATCCTGCCAGTTCCTGATTTTCAACAGGTCTTCTTTTGGCTGATTCGTATAATGATTTAACTTCATACGGGTCAATCTTATCTGAGAATAAACTTAAGATAACAACTGCATTGGTACAGTTTCTATCATGTTTATCACTGTTTTGCCATTCCTGTGTTACTTTAATACATTTTTTAACATCTGTGTTTTCAAATGCATCCTTGAACTCTTTTGCATAATCTTTTTTTCCGAATCCGAATAATCCCATTTTTACCATTCCTAAAATTTATTTTAAAAGGATAATTAATTATATGTGTTATTATAGTTTAAATAGTTTTATATCTCACTTTTTCAATTAAATAAAAAACTTTAGTCAATTTAAATATTTAGAAATTTATAATTAGTATTAATGGAATAATAATTAAGTGTTTAGGCTAAAAAATTTAAATTGTGATTTCCATGCAGAAAGACGACAGGTCTCAAAATTCAACGGTACTTTTAAATCAGTATAAAAATGACGGATTTCTGGATTTTTACTATTCAAATGATCTGGAAAAAGTCATGAAGATTCTGGACAGGGTTATGAAAGAGTAGGTGATATTTTAATGGATACCAATAACAGATTAATTGAACTGCCGGATTACGGTCGTTTGATTGTGGTAAGCGACCTTCACGGCAATTTCAGGGATTACAAAAGGTATCTTAAATTATGGGATCGGGATGATGAGGACTCACATATTGTCTTTACTGGAGATATGATTCACGCCGTTGACGGGGAGGACGGATCCGTTGAAATTATTGAAGATGCAATGTTTAAATCAAGCAGGTATCCGAATTACCACTGCCTTCTGGGAAATCATGAATGGAGCCACATTACCGGCGAAGATGTTTTCAAGGGAAATGTCAACTTAAGGCAATCTTTTGAAAACCTCGTATCCTACAGGAAGGGATACATAGAACCGTCACTGACCCGTTACATCCGGTTTTTCAAACTGATGCCCTATTTTTTAAAAACCTCCAATGGTCTGTTCATATCACATTCAGGTCCTGCAACAGACATCTTTACAATAGATGATTTTCAGGACATATTTGAGGATAACTGTTTCTCTTCATCTCTCCACGGATTTCTCTGGAACAGATATGCCGCCAGATTTGACGGATATACCGTAAGTGATATCGATAAATTTTTAAACATAATTGACTGTAAATTCATGATTGTTGGCCATACCGTAGTTGATTCAGGATATAGGGTCATCGGAAATCAGCTGATTTTATCCTCAAGCTTTTACACCACATTCAAATCATACCTCGACATTGATTTGTCAAAGAGCTACCGTTCAATGGATGATTTGGTCGGAGATGTTAAACTGCTTGATTAGGAATTTTTACAAATAATTTTTATATCTTAACCGATTAAAATAAACATATAATAATAGGTGGTTTCATTTATGAGCGAAAATAATTTGATAAAGTATGTTGATGATTTTTTCAATGATTTGGAGTTATATGATGATAAATATAATGGTCATCACTATAAAGGCTTATTGAAAGCGGGAATTGATGTTTTTTTGGATAATGAAAATGAATACAATGCATATGAAGTTTATCAGACATTTTTCATGATTTATCAAATCACTGCAGAAAAGAAATCTGACAAGGAAACCTCTTCAAGCATTGTAAGCGAACCGAATTCCCTTCTGGATCTGGTTAAAATAATGAAAAAATACGAAGACAATACCGGTGATTTAATCGAAAGACAGAGAGATCACTTCATTCATTCCGTCAATGTGTTCATTCTGGGTCTTGCGATTTATTCTCAAAACAAAAATTACAGGGCGGCATTTGCCGAATACATTACTCTAAGCCCTTATGAAAACTATTATAAAATTGACAATACTCTGTCTCATGAGGAATTCCTCTACCGATGGGGTGTGGCATCCCTGTTCCACGATATAGGATATCCTGTGGAAATCATAGGAAAACAGTTAAACCAGTTCATGAACGAAGGGGTAAAATCAATTTCAAGCGCTTATAATGCAAACACAGCCATTGACTTTAAGGATTTCAATGAATTCAACACTATCATAAAGATTGACCCGAATTTTGCCGACGAATTCACAAGTGTCTATGAAGAAGCAAAATTCCTGAATCTCTTCAAGCCAACCGACATAATGGCTCACAAAATTTCCACAGACTTTGCCGGAGTCGACGTTAACAGGGTAGCCAAGCACCTTGATAACTTTGTAATCGCAATGGGAAACAAGGGATTCATTGACCACGGATTTTTCTCATCAATTCTCGTTTTGAACTCATACGGATACCTGATACAGAAATACTCCAAAAACCACGAATTCTTCTTTTATCCGATAGTTGACAGTGCAACTGCAATCCTGCTTCACAACTATTACAAGAAAGTCCTGCAGGATGATTTGTATAACCTTCCTGCTCTAAATCCAAGACACAGTCCAATTGCATATCTTTTGATTTTATGCGATGAGCTTCAGGAATGGAACAGACAGCCTCTGGGAACCAAGGACAGGCAGAAAAATCATGTCAACGATTTGAAAATAGTGATTGACGATGACCGCCTTGAAGTTGACTATATTGTAAAAACCGGTTCGATGGGTCTTGGATTTTCCCAGGACAAGGAGAATTTCCTCAAAAACGTATTGTCAATATCAAGCATATTCAGAAGAAACTTTCTGATTTTCACCGATGTAAGCCATGACGGTGAAATCATGAGGGAAATTGTCAAATCCGAAGTTCAGGCTCCACATACATTACTCAGAAATGTTGAAAAACTTGCTTTAAAGATTCATGAGCAGTATATTGAAACCGCAACCCTGGAGTTCAGGAAAAAAGAGGCGGAAGGAGATGTGGATGAAGATGCAAGGACTGACTTTGAAAATAAAACAAAGCCTTTCGATGAGCTTTCCTCATATCTTAAACTTGCCAATATCCGTCAGGCAAGGTCAATTCCCAAAAAACTCAACATGATAGGGTGTGAACTTGCCAATCTCTCAGACAAACGCCCGGCAATAACTGAGTTTACCGAAGAGGAGGTAATTGATCTGGCAAAATACGAGCATGACGAGTGGTGTGATGAAAAAATCCGTCAGGGATGGACATACGGACCTGACAGGGATGATTCCAAACTGATTCACGACTGTCTTGTACCGTGGGATGAGTTAACTCCTCAGGTTCAGCAGTACGATATCGACCCGGTTAAAAATATACCTTTACTTGTTGAATCAATCGGACTGAAGATTGTAAGAAGCAGCATCCGTATGCTTACCATTGAAATGCACCGGTTCTACCAGTCAAATGAGGAGGGTACCGAAGACTTTGACAATCTGCCTGACTACATTAAATATTCCAACTATAAGCAGGCTGATTTCCTTGTCAGGATATTAAAGGAACTAGGATTTGACATCGTAAGTGCCGATTCACCGGGTGAAGCGGTTGATCCTTTCGATGAGGATGCACTTGAATATCTGGCAAAAAGGGAGCACAACGCCTGGTATAAACTTAAGGTTAATCTGGGATGGAAATTCGGTCCCCGTGACAATGACCAAAAGTTAAATCCTAATCTTGTTGAATGGGATGTCCTTGACATTGACCAGAAAAACAAAAACAAGAGGACTTTCAGAAATCTCCCGGAATTATGTAAAAATGTCGGTTTGAAAATTGTTAGGGGCAACTGACAATTTTTACCATTATTTTTTTATACCCTCGGATGTAATATATTTTTTCCACTTTTTGTTAAATATATTTAATATTAAAGTTAAAGTATAAACCAACAGGTGGTATAATGGCTGAAGAAAATTTCCAACATGAAGGCACTGTCAAACAGAAGCCGAATCTCAACCGGTATATAGATAAATTTTTCGAAAAGATAATCCTGCTTGAAGACACACTGCAGCACACTCATCCCTACATGGGCACATATTATCATAATTACAAAAGTCTCCTGAAAGCATCAATCGACGTATTTATATCTCACCAGTCAGAATACACTGCATTTCAGGTTTACGAAACATTCCTGATGATGTATCAGATTCTTCCCGAAGACAAAAACACAATCAACGAAAACAGTCAGGATGCACTGATCAGCGAACCCAACACCCTTCTGAATCTGGTCAGGATAATGCAGACATACGAGGAAAAAACAGGAATGCTGATTAACCATCAAAGAGACCACTTTATCCACTCGGTAAACGTTTTCATCTTCGGTCTGGCAATCTATGCCCAGAACAAACACTACAGAAAGATATTCCACGACTACATTACCGACAACGAATACTATAAAAAATACTATCAGATTAACGGAGAATTCTCTCATGAGGAATTCCTTTACCGATGGGGAATAGCAGCACTTTTCCATGACATTGGATATCCATTTGAAATCATAGGAAAACAGCTGGACAAATACGTTGAAGACAGCGTCAATTCAATCTCAATAAACTATGATGTGGACGCACATATTGACTTCAGGGATTTCGATGAATTCAACGCAATTACAAAACTCCATCCCTACAATTATGCCGACAAATTCAGAAGTGATCATGACAAGGCAAAGGTACTCGACCTCTTCAGACCGACTGATATAATGGCATATAAAATCGCTCAGGATTTCCAACTGAGCAATCTCGACTACAAAAAGCTTATCAAAAACCTTAAAGGATTTATCAAGCACATGAATGAAAGGGGATTCATTGACCACGGATATTTCTCTGCAATCCTTGTTCTGAATTCATACGGAAAGCTGATTCAGAAATATGCAAAAAACAGTGATTTCTTCTTTTACCCGATTGTAGACAGTGCAACAGCAATTCTTCTGCATAACTACTACCACAATACACTGCAGAAAAAGCAGTTCAACTTTAAAAAACTAAAACCTCATCAGTCACCGATTTCATATCTTTTAATACTCTGTGACGAACTTCAGGAATGGAACAGAAGACCGTACGGTGTGGAAAACAAAAACAAAAACCAGGTAAACGACATGAAAGTCCACATCGATGACAACAGGCTTGAAGTAACCTATATTCTAAAGAACGGTTCACTGGGTTTGGGTTTCACCAAAAAGAAAGACGAGTATATCTATGATGTTCTTGACGTTGACGCTATTTTCCCGCGTAAATTATCCATAGTTCCACAGGTTGATTTGGAAAAAATCAGAAGACAGATTGTATTCTCTGAAGCTGACGCACCGCATCTGCTTTTAAGAAACATTGAAAAACTTGCAATTAAAATCAATGACCTCTACAATGAAACAACCCTCAAAAAACTTGAGGAATACAGAAAAGATGGAAATGAAGAAAAAATCAAAGAATATGAGGACAAGGTAAAGTATCTTGTCGATTTCGATGACCTGAGTCCCGATTTTAAAATGTCAAATATTCGACAGGCAAAATCCATTCCGATAAAACTGGAAATGATCGGATGTGAGATAACTCACATGGACAATGACGACATGCCTGAAATAACAGAATTCAGTGAAGAGGACATTGAAAGCCTGGCAATTTTCGAGCATGAGGAATGGTGTAAGGAAAGAAAGGGAATGGGATGGACTTACGGAACAGTCAAAAACGTTGAAAAACGCATCACTCCTTATTTATGTTCATGGGAAGAGCTTAAGGACAATGACGATACTGAAAAAATCAAGGATTACGACAGGGATTCGGTAAGAAGCATTCCGATACTTTTAAATTCAATCGGCCTTAAGGTAGTAAGAAGCAGAATCAAATCCCTCACCTATAAGATGAATCAGTTATATGAAACCGGAAGGATTATCGCCGAGATTGACGGTGAAGAGGAATTTAACAGGCTGCCTCACCACATACAGTTTTCCAACTACCAGCAGGCAAACCACCTAGTTGAAATATTAAGGGACAGCGGATATGAACTGGTTCCAGTTACCAGCCATGGAACTGCCGTAGAATACTTCGACGAAGAGGAAATAAATTACTTCGCTGAAAGGGAGCATGAATGCTGGTATCAGCTGAAACTTAACCTGGATGAAGTTGACAGTGACAATTTCCTTCCATGGGAAGAGGTTTCATCAGTTGTCAAGTACAATAACCGAAGGACATTTGCACGTCTTCCCGAACTCTGCGCCGATTCCAACGTAGGGCTTAAAATAATTCGAAGTGAATAAAAATAGTTCACTTTTTCCTTTTTTTTAAATAATCGATGCAATTAATTTTTCATTGATGAAGATGACGGCAAATGACAATATTGATTCGATTACTGGCAGTCCCAAAAAGGCAATTAACAGACTGGCAATTCCCACAATATTTTCACTGCTTTTAATGTTTTTAAACAACCTGATTGACAGTTTCTGGGTTTCAGGCATTAACGGAGATGCACTTGCCGCACTGGGCTTTATATCTCCACTTTATCTTGTGCTTATAGGTCTTGGAAACGGTGTCGGTGCCGGAGCCAATTCACTGATTTCAAGATATGTCGGTGCCCGAAGATTCGATGATGCAAATAATGCAGTTATACACTCGATAATTTTAACACTTGCTGTATCATGTATAGTTTTAATCATAGGTATATTCTTTTTAAAAGACATGGTGATTTTATTGGGGGCATCGGATGTCAGTTCATATTGCCTGAGTTATGGTCAAATTATATTTTTGATGAATATTGTATTTCTGGCACCCAATGTGGCCGCAAGCATATTCCGTGCCGAAGGCAATGTCAAAAGGGCAACAAACCCGCTGATACTTGCCGCAGTTCTTAACATAATCATCGACCCGATTTTAATCTTCAATCTGAACCTTGGAATTTTCGGAGCGGGCCTTGCAACGGTAATATCCTCATTAATCGGATTAATCTTGATGGCCTATTGGATTTTCATTAAAAGGGACACGTTTTTCAAATTCAATTTCAAATATTACAGGCGAAAACTTGAAATCTACAGGGAAATTCTCATAGTCTCCCTTCCGGCAGCCACCGAAGAGATAATATTCGCGCTGGTGGCAATAATCATGAATTATCTGATTATGCAGACCTCCGGTATAGCGGAAGTGGCATCCTTTACCATTGCATGGAGATTCATCACAATAGCATTCATACCATGCATGGCAATAGGAACTGCGACAATCACGGTTTCGGGAATTGCATATGGAGCATGCAACTGGCAAAACTTCACTGAAACTATAAAATACTCAACGATGCTGAGCCTTGCAATAACACTTGTAATCTGCGGAGTATTTTTCATATTCGCCCATCCGATATGTGAAGTATTCAACGTCCAGGCAGCAAACCCTTCACTGGTTGCAAGGTCGGCTGAGATATTGAAGATGCTTGTATTCTACAACTGCCTCATATCATTCGGGGCAACTGCAGCCTATACCTACCAGGGAGTGGGAGCCGGATTCAAGTCACTTGCACTGACAATCCTAAGGGAACTGGTGCTGAGCATGGCATTCGCCTATCTGATGGGAATAACGCTGAATATGGGAGTATTCGGAGTGTATCTTGGAGCAATTGTCGGAATGAATCTGGGATCAATTATAGGATTTCTTTTCATATGGAATTTCAGCATAAACAGACACTGAATCGATAAGTATTAATCATACTTTAATTAAAAGTCATAAATATGTCTAAAGAATGGGAAGATATTAAAGTAAACAGACGTAAAAAAGACAGGGTTGTTTTTGAATCACCACTGGTACAGTCAATATATGACGGAGTAGGACATCTGAAGGAAGAGACAACAGAAATATTAAAGGAAATGGATACAACAGAATTCAGACAGCGTGTCGATGATTTTGAAATTGAGGAATTTGGTGAAATCGCCATGAATCACATCACAGACTTCGCCGATGACCTGTCAAGATTCAAGGATAATTTCATAGACAGGGATGACATGCCAGACATTGTCATGCAAACCTCAAGAGACGCCAAAGTAGCACTTAACAGGGATGAAGACTACATCAGACGTGCAAAAAGAAGACTTGACAGACTCAAGTCAAGTGAACTAATCGACATCTACAAGACAAATATAAGAGTCATTGAACTGTGTGACAAGGCAATTGCCGTAAATGAGGAAAACTTCGAACCATATTATCTCAAAGGAATAGCACTTGTTAATCTGCAGGAGTATGATGCCGCAATAGAGCAATTCATCAACTCCCTGGTTTACACAGACACTGTTGATGCAAGACTTGCAATTGCAAATGCAAACAGGCTGAACAGGGATTTCAACGATGCAATAAGTGTGTATAATTCAGTTCTCGCAGTTGACCCTTACGAAGCCCTTAAGGGTAAGGCATATGTCTATTATGACTGGCTTAAATACGGCCAGGCAAATCAGTGCTTCAGACAGGCAAGTGAACTGCACGAACTGGACGAGGAATCGCAGAAAATCTGGGATGAAGTCAGGGTTTAAAACCAATTTTAAACCTTTTTATTTTTTTAATATATTTTCCCGGTTCTGGGAGTTAAGGGTATTGTAGTAATAGCCTTTTCGGGCTAAAAGCTCCTCGTGAGTACCCTCTTCTATAATTGTCCCGTTTTCAATTACAATGATTTTATCCGCATTCCTGATGGTTGACAGCCTGTGGGCTATGATGAAACTGGTCTTGTTTTCCATCACACGATCCATCGCCTTTTGAATCAACTTTTCAGTTCTCGTATCGACACTGGATGTTGCCTCATCCAAGATAAGAACCTCTTTTGATGAAATGACCGTTCTTGCAATGGTCAAAAGCTGCTTCTGACCATGGGAAATGTTATCTGAATCCTCATTTAAAACACTGTCATAGCCATCCGGAAGCTGCATTACAAAATTATCGGCATAAACCTGCCTTGAAACCCTAATCACTTCACTGTCATCAGCATCCAGATTTCCGTAGCGGATATTGGAGGTAATCGTATCTGAAAAAAGCCAGGAATCCTGAAGAACCATTCCGATAAGGGATCTTACAGAATTCTTGTCATATTCGGCAATGTCAACGCCGTCTATTTTAATCGAACCGGAATCAACGTCATAAAATCTCATAAGCAACTTGACAATAGTGGTTTTACCGGCACCTGTTTCTCCGACAATAGCGATTTTCTGACCCTTTTTAACAGTGAATGACAAATCCCTGATTATCTTTTCATCAGGAGTGTATGAAAAGCTCACATTTTCAAAGGTGATGTTGTCTCTGATTTCTGTAATCTGTCTGTCGGACGGATTTTCCTCATCATCATATTCCAGAAATTCAAAGATACGTTCACTTGCAGCCATTGCAGTTTGAACAAGACTCATAACCCTTGTTATCTGTTGGATAGGTCTTGTGAAATTCTGAATGTACTGGAAAAACGCCAGAATATCTCCGACAGCTATTGCCCTTTGAAGCACCATAACTGCACCCAGAACTGCTATTATGACATAGGCAAAGTTGGATATGAAATTCATTAAAGGCCCGTTCAGACTAGAGTAGAACTGTGATTTCCACTCGTGACTGTACCAGTTGTCATTGTCTGTGTTGAATTTTTCAATTGAAGGCTCCTCCTGATTGAAAGCCCTGATAATATCATGGCCGGTGAATGTCTCTTCAATCTGCGCATTCAGTGATCCTTTATAGACTAGCTGTTTTAAAAAATAACTCTGGGAGTGTTTTGTGATAAATCTGATTACCAAAAACGAAACCGGAACAAGGACTATGGTTGCAAGGGTCATCCACAGGTTAATGGAAAGCATCATGATAAACACTCCGATGATTGTAATAACCGCAGTCAGCATCTGAAGGAAAGCCTGTGTTATTCCGTTTTGAAGGGAATCAACATCGTTTGTAATTCTTGAAAGAATATCTCCCCTTTTGTTTTCATCAATCTTATCCATCGCAAGATGTGTGATTTTCTCCATCATCCTTTTTCTCAGATTATAACTGATTTCAATGGAAATCTCAACCAAGAGATAACTTTGCAGATAGGAAAACACTGAACTGATAATATATAATACGGTAACCAGAATCAAAATGTTTAAAAGCCCCGTTATGTCGATTGTACCAGTACCGTGGATGATATTGTTTATGCCGTCAAAAATTGTTGTTGTGGCTCTGCCGATTAAAAACGGTGCAATGATACTGAAAACCGTTGAAATCAAAGCAGCAATAACAGTAAGTATAAGCTTCATCCTGTAGTCCTTAAGAAGCCTTAGGATATTTCGGATTGCCTTTTTGTTGTCGACGGGTTTTTCCGGAGGCTTTCTTTTAATAGGTCTTGGACTCATATGTCAACCTCCAGCCTGTCGATTTGGGTTCTGGCAATTTCAGTGTAGATTTCACAGCTTTCAATAAGCTCCCCGTGGGTTCCACGGTCAACGATTTCACCGCCCTCAATAACAAGTATCTCATCGGCATCCATAATTTGATGAAATCCATTTTTTCCGATAAATATGTATTATTTTTTGGATGCAATCTGAGACATTATGCTAATTATAAGTTCAAGCTTTTAAATGACAGATTGGGGTCAGGCAATGCTGGTGGCTTTTCATGCCTGGGGCCACATATGCTTCGAAAGTTCCACTCAACACACCTCAACCAAGAAGCACTGACAGATAAAAAAATTAACTATGGACGAAATTGTCTGTCTGCACGGTCGTGGTAAAAACAAAACAAGAGATTCCTATTTCAAGGACAATTCTGAATATTTGAGATATGAATATGTAAAAGTGATAGATAATGTGTCATTGTACCATAAGTGTGACTATAAATTCGTTAACGATAAAGTTGGGGTATTAGCTAAACCTTTGTTGTAATTGAACTTTGTAATTCATTTTTCACACTTGTTTTTTTGCACAAGGTTGCAGTTGGAAAATATTTATATTTAATTTAGCACATATATTATAATTGAGAAATTTTTCTTTTGTAGGAAGATTTTTTTTAAGATTTTAAAAATTTTTCTTTTCCATAAAGAATTTTTTTTTTACAGCAAATATATGGAGGTCGTTTTACTATGGCAGATAAATTGATTAAACGCACAGCATATGTTGATCAGTTGAAGGAATATGTAAACACTGATTTTGTTAAGGTATATATTGGCATTAGAAGGTCCGGAAAGACCAGTTTAATGCATAACATTATTGAAGAGCTTAAATCAATGGGAGTTAAAGATGAAAACATCATTTTCATCTCATTTGAATCAAGGGAGTATAATCACATTGACAGCTGTGAAAAACTTGATGAAATAGTCTACAAAAAAACGGAAAACATCAAAGGAAAGATATACTTATTTTTTGATGAAATCCAGCAGGTCAAAGGATGGGAAAAGTCCATAAACAGTTACCGTGTTTCAATTGACAGCGACATATACATTACAGGTTCCAATTCAAAGCTGCTGTCAGGTGAACTTGCAACACTCTTGACAGGAAGATTTCTTACAATCAACGTATATCCATTCTCATTCAAAGAGTTCCTCCAGTATAAAAACGAAATTGAAGGAGTTGAAATAAACGAACACTCAATCGCCAAACTCTATGATGATTATTTCAACTTCGGGGGCATGCCAGGTATCTTGACCTTGGGAAGTGACGAGTTTAAAAAAATGGCTTTAAAAGACATTTACAACTCCATACTTTTTGAAGACATAGTTTCACGATTCAAGATAAACAATATTGACCTTCTTCAGCGTTTCAGCCGATACATGATTTCAAGCACCGGAGAAATATTCTCATCCAAAAGCATAAAAAACTATCTAAAAAGCAATGACATCTATACTTCTCAGGACACACTGCTTAAATATAATGACTATTTAAATCAGTCATTTTTCCTATCCAAATGCAAATGCTTTGAGCTTAAAGGAAGAAAA
>CACZNW010000069.1 GCA_902782595.1 uncultured Methanobrevibacter sp.
AGCATTTAAATCATTGTCAAATATTTCCATTTTAAAACCTTACTTTAAGATATCTAATAAATTTATATTTTTATCTCCAAGTTTACCGTTGAAATTACCTGCAGATATTCCAACCACTCCTTCAAATTCAAGGGAAGCGTCAATTCCCGCTTTAACTGCATTGTTCATTGATTTTTCATCAATTGCATTTATTACAACTTCAGGGATATAGTTTACACCTTCGGGAACTTTGGATTCATCGCCTAAACGCTGCTTAAGTGAAGGACAGTAAAAGTGATTTGTTGTCGGACCTATTTCCGGGAAATTTGTTTCGGGCTTTGAAGCTGCTGAGCAAATATCAAATGGTGCGGTTGCACCTTCCACATCCATTATTGCCTCGATGATTGCATCTCCCGCATTTATAACGGCTTCCTGAGTTTCACATAGATACCAGAAGTTACCTCCCATAGTACCGTTGTTTATTTTGAATTTTTCTTCGATCTGGAAATCGGGCACTGCAATCGGCACATTGATCATTTTTCTTCCGTATTCTTCTACAGTCCATTCGTATCCGTCACCACAGTGACCTACGATGTCCATCATTTCAATATATTCATCACTTTCCTTATCAGAGTAGTCAAAAATACGTGTGAATGGTTTGACGAGTATGTCCTGTCTTAATCTGTATGACAGTTCAAATGCGAATTTTTCTATATCATCTCCACCCAACCAGTACTGTACAACTGCTCCAAATCTGTTATCGGGAGTTTGTGACTCATTCAAAAAGCCTTCAACACCGCCTTCAACCCTTCCGATAACTGCACTTGGTGTTGAAGTTGAATCGTATGCCGCTCTTTTTACAATTGCTTCAGTGGGTCCTGTGATTAGAGCCCTTACGTATTTGCCGTCAAAAGCTTCAAAGAATGTGTCTTCTACTTTTTCATAATTCATTTTTTTACACCTAACCTAATCCGCCTATATCCTGACCACGAATATTGTTTCTCATTTCTTTGCTGATTTTTAATATATCTTCATAGTTTTCATCAGTTATTATCCTGATTAAAGGATAATTCTCATCAAATACATCTAAAAACCGGTTTGTGATTTTTTCATCAATACCGTAGTCATTGAATAATTTTTTCAAATCTTTTGAAGTATTATAATCTTTAATAAATTCCAAAACCTTATTTTTATCATGTTTTGCATAAACATTTGCTATTATGGCTGTTGCTACAGCACTTTGTGAGACAATTGCAATTTCGGCTACTTTAAGCGGATATTCATTTCCATTGAATGATATGCTTATTCCACCGTTTTTTCGGGCAAACTCAAGAGGCTGTACATCTGTTATGCTGTCTCCAATGTAGAGCATTTCATTAACGTTAATGTCGTCTCTTTTAATTATATTATCGATAGCCAGTTTTTTGCCCTGACCTCCAACTACCTCAATTTCTCTGATTTTATCATAAATTCCCATTTTTGGAATTTGTTTGAAGAAAATATCATCGAATAAACTGTAATCGTCAGGATTTTTTAAAATCAGATTCTTATAATCAGTTATTTTTTGAATCTCTTCACTATTCAGTTCCAGACTATCCATATCCACATCAGTGTAAAATGTATTTTCAAAAGCCACATCAAGATAATCGCAGACCGCCTCAATATATTGACCATAACTGGTACTAACAATATAAATATTCATAGCTTCCTTCATATAATCAAGCAGGAATTTTGAATCGTTAACCGCGCAGATATTATTTTTGGAAAAGTCAGTGAAATCTGCATTAGAAATATTTTCAACCACAAAGAAAGGCAGGATAAATTTTAAGGTATTGCCAACTTTGTAACCTTCTTTTTTAAAAACATCAGCCAGATAATCATCATATAAACTGAGAATTTTAAATAAATCCCCTCCATTTTCTATGAAATTGGCTGCCATTTCATAAGCATTGTCATTTAGGGTAAGTGGACCTTCACAATCGCTGATAAATGATTTTTTAAACATGATTCACCTGAAATTAACTATTCTAATTGCATCCAATGGACAGATTGCTTCACATGTTCTGCAATAAATACATTTTTCACCATCAAATTCTATTTTATCCCTGTCGGTTAACGTTAAAGCATCAGTAGGGCAGTTTTTAACACAGATTGCACATGCCTGACATTTATCATCGGAAAGTGAAAAGTCACCAATCCTCTGTTTATATAAATAGGATCTTGCATAGTATAAGTCCTGGTCTTTGCTGTAGAAGTAATCGTCATATGCTCCGATGGCATCGAACTGGCATACTTCAACACATCTTCCGCAGTATATGCAGTTATCGCCGATTGTAATCGGATTTGGGCCGTTCATTTCAATAGCTTCAACCGGACAGACATTGAAACATTCTCCGCATGCAATACATTTTTTATCATAGACTTCAATGTTTCGATCCATCAGATATGACCCTACCAGTTTTGTGAACTTGCCTATTTCTATACTGGTGTTGAGACTGATTTTCAGTTCTCGCTCCATCATGTCATTTACTTTGTATTCAATGAAATGCTCAAAGTTCTGGTCGTTGAATTCCAAAGCAATCTGTTTTCCAACTTTCTGGAGAACTTTATTTAAACTGATTAAATCAAGGGATAATCTTTTTACATCATAATCAATGATACCTGATACAATATCGTAGGATTTAATCTCACTATACATTTTAAATGCTTTTTTACGTGAAGAATATCTGATTGCCCCTGAAGGACAGGAATGCATACATTCTTCACATCTTGCACAGTATCCCGGATTAATATAAGGCAGTTTATTAGTTCTGCCCACGTTAATGGCTCCCATTGACGGACAGACTCTTGTACATGTCATGCAACCGATACATTTAGGCTGATTTATAACAATGGCTTTTCCTCCCTTAACGGTTTTTGGAAGCAGTTCGCCGTATTTGATTGCATCTGTAGGACATACCCTGAAACAGTACCCGCATCTCACACAGGTATCCTTGTCTATTTCACTGTGAGGTTCATGAGTTCCGTCGGCCACAATATGAATTGAACCGTTTTTGCATGCCTGAACGCATGCTCCGCATGCCTTACATAGTTTAGTGTTGATGTTTGGAACATTTTCCTTTAATGGAGGGTCCATTTTAACGTCAAGAGATATTGCATCATAGGGACATGCATTGCGGCATAATACACAACCAAAACATGTGCTTTTTAATTTAATAAGGTCATCTGATTCATCCAAATAAACTGCATCAATAGGACATGATTCAAGACAGGGTTTATCTTTACAGTCTGCACATTTGGTCTGGTCAATGACATAATCCACATCAACGTGTCTTAATGGTCTTGGTGTTTTAGTAAAACTATCAATCATAACACTCACTCCATAAATATATCCTCATTGAGATTAGATGCCTTTACTGTAACATGTATATTTTCACCGTCGTCAAGTGAGAATTTGGAAATGAAGTATTTGATTACTGAAAACGGACATGTCTGGTAACAAATACTGCATCTTAAACATCTATCTTTATCTCTTACTATAGTGTCTTCTTTTTGGTCAAATGAAATACATCCTGTTGGACAATCCGGAATGCATAACTGGCATTTTTTACATTTTGATTTGTCCCAGTCTATGATTCTGATTTTTAACCTGTTCACTGCATTGGTTATGATTTCCAAAGCGATTTCTTCATCGGGAATGATTTTTAATGCCTTATCCCATATTTCAGATAAAGGCACATCATACTGCAGAAGACCGTTTTTTTCCAGAGCCCTCAAGTCCTCCTCTTTGGAGTTTATGTAGTTTTCAAGATACTCAACACATAAAAGAATCAGGTCTTTTTGATCCTGCAGGTTATCAACAAATACTGCCTTCATTGCTCCATTTACCGGACAGACTTCAAGACATTCGCCGCAGGAAATGCATTTGAGCTGGTCCACAACCACTTTTCCGTCAATTTCACTGATTGCATCCACAGGACATTTCTTTAAACATTTTTTACATTTAATACATAAATAATCGTCAACCAGATACTGCCTTTTTGATGGAATAATGTTAAATTCGGGCAATATCAAATGATTATGACCGCATTCCAATGTTTTTGGGTCAGTCGGGCAGACTTCAGCGCAAAATCCGCAGCGAATACATGCTCCCTTTGTAATGACAGGATATGTGAAACCGGCACCTTCCTCTGTATCTTCATCACGAACCAGTTTAATGGCATTTGGTGAAGGACATGAAGTTGTGCATGCTCCGCATCCTATACAATATTGTTTATTTACTATTGGGAAATCCCTGAACCTTTCCGGTTTGTCAGATATTTCCGGCTCTGATTTTGCATTTGCAAATGCATCAGTCCATGCTCTTCTTGCAAAGTTGTAAACATACCACATGAGAGATGACATTTATTTCACCTCTTCAAATTTCTTGATATAAGTTTTTCCGGCTTCATCGGTAATTGCCACTCTTTCGGCACATGCAACGCAAGGATCGCTTGTTGCATAGGTAGCTACGGCATCAGCAACTGTCGGCACGTCACGAATCATATATTTTGCACAGGAATCCATATTTGCAATACTTGGAGTTCTGATTGAAATATTCTTAATAAGACTGCCGTTGGTTTCAATCATATAGGTAACTTCGCCGCGTGGAGCTTCATTTTTACGCATAGCATAACCTGATTTAATTTCAGCAGGAGTACGAACTTCACCATCAGGTATATTTTCAATAGCTTGTCTGACCAGACTTATTGATTCGGGAATCTCATCGAATCTTGTTAATGTTCTTGCATAGTTATCCCCTTCGTTTCTTCTGATTACCTTGAAATCGAAATAATCATCATAAGTGTAGTGTCCTACACGATAGTCTTCTTTAACGCCGGATGCTCTTCCAATAGGACCAACTGCACGGCCTTTAATGGCTTCTTTTTTGGACATGTATCCGATTCCCTTGCATCTTAAAGCCAGTGCGGGACCTTCGGCAAACAATGCACGAGCTGTTTCGAATTCGTCTTCAATCGCCTTGAGGTTTTCAAGAATCGGTTTAAAGTACCTTTCATCAGCATCCATCCTGACACCGCCAACTACATTCCAACCCATATTAACTCTGTTTCCGGTTAAAAGTTCAATGGAATCCATTGCATATTCCCTTAACTCCAAAACTTTCATAAATAAGGTTTCATGGTCCATTGACTTGAAGAATGTGGAATTACCTAGCAGGTGACTCTGGATTCTATCCAGTTCATTTGCAATAACCCTTAAGAACTGGGCTCTTGGCGGCACGTCAATGTCTGAAATCTGTTCAATGGTTTCTGCAAATGTTTGTGTATGCTCATATGAACAGATTCCGCATACCCTTTCGGATAAATAAATTCCTTTCTGCCAGGTCTTGCCTTCAATAATCTTTTCAATCCCTCTGTGAACATAACCGTATTCAATTTCCGCTTTAACTACTCTTTCACCTTCAGTCTGTAATTTTAATCTGATAGGTTCCTTTAAAGCAGGGTGAATCGGACCAATTGGCACTATCATTTTTGTTCCCTCCCACGGTCAGCAATAGCCTGTGGTCCCACCGCCAAGATGGCTTCCAATATTTCATTGGGTCTTGGCGGACATCCGGGAATTTCTGCTGCAACAGGAATGAAATTGGAGGCAGGTGCATTTACATGACCCCCTTCCTGATTAAATACATCTCCGGATATCGGGCAGTTTCCAACAGCCACTGCTATTTTTGGTTCAGGAGCTTTATCATAAATTCTTTTTAAGTTGTCCTTCCATTGTTCGGTTACAGCACCGGTCAACAACAGAACATCAGCTTCACGAGGATTATTGTGAACATAGATTCCATATTGCTCTAAGTCGTATCTTGGGGACAGTAATGCTACGCATTCAACGTCACATCCATTACATCCTCCGCAATTTACGATACAGACGTGAATTGAGCTTTTTCTCACAACATCCTTAATAGCATCTAACATTGTACTCCCTCTTTAATTTATATAACATAAATAAACATTAATATTTAGCTTCCTTTTTTAATAATTCGAATAATTCTAAATGACCCATTTTTAAAGCTTCTTCATAAGATTTTCCATTTTTAACTTCATTAACTAATTTCATTTTAAGATTTCTTGCATCCTCATCAGATATTATTTCCAGTGTACCGTTAAACCAGCACAATCTTAAATCTGCATTGAACTTCTGATAAAGACAGATGTCCCTGGCCGATTCGTGTGTTGCATGCAGCGCAAGAATCGAAGACATGTCAAACAGGTGAAAGAAAACCTCTTCTACTTCTTCAGCACTACAGTCAAAATCCTTGGAAAGTGGAATTATAATATCTCTTTGCCAGGCGTAACTTTTTATTATTCTTTTCTGCATTAATTCTAATTTAGCGTCATCTTCCATTTCCATCACATCAACCTGCACATTAATAATATATAAACTATAATTCCAACGATTAATCCCACTGCAGTTTCTTTTCTACCGTATCCCGGCCTTTCACCCATTACAAACCCTGCAAGGAGAAAACCGATTGCAGATAAAATAATATTGCCTGAATTAAATCCTAAAACCCATCCGATAATTGAAATTACAGTAAATGGAATATTGAACTTGGTTACCGCAACAAACGGTTCGCCATGCTGTTTGTAACTGTAAAGCAAACCAAGAATGGATCCGACAGCAAATGTGAGTATATAAATCATATAATCTAACATAATATCTCCTACATTGGTTTATAAAGCAATATGAACGAACAGATTATTGCCAAAAAGGTTATAACAAAACATACTTTCTCAATACTTTCTATTTTATGTGCGAAATTACCCCGTGAAAGCAATACGAAAATTGCCAGGACAATTCCAATAATTACAATCGGAACAATAAGATATGAATGAAGCAGGGCTGTCAGTAATCCAATTATGATTATTCCAATGGCGACCAATGCTGTAAAGTAAACAATCACGTCCTCGCTGTTCATGCTACCACTCCTGTAAATATCATCAGTACTGTTCCAAAGAAGCAGATTGCTCCTATGGTAATTTGAGTCATCACTGAATGGTTCGGACTGAGCAGAGGAGTTGCTGCATTAATAAATCCAGTTATGAATGAAATTGCAACCATTCCAATCAGATATCCGACGGCACTCAGCGGACCGAAGAATATTGTTAAAAATACCCATAACATAACATACCATGCAATTGATTCGGAAAACAACATGAATCCTCTTAAAAATCCAAAGTGTTCGGTTTCAAATCCGGAAATTAAAGCTTTGTCTTTTGTAATTGCAAACGGAGAGTATGGGGATTTAGTGATAATTAACATAAAGAACATTAAAGCTGCAAGTGGAATTGAAAATATTAAAGGACCATGTGCAGACTGGTATGCAATGATTTCTCCAATATTCATTGTACCTGTTATAAGATAAACAAATACTATTGAAGCAAATAACGGAAGTTCGGTTGCCGCTGACAATACCGCCCTTACGCAACTCAGTTTACCGTATGGTGAACCGGAACTTGATCCCGAATTATGCTCAACAATCTTATAAACCGCATAAACACCGAACAGTATTAACAATGAATCATGAGCCACAGGCCCTACAATGACACCTACAATCCAAATCAGAGCCAGTATAAATACAATACCTATGTAAAATACTCTGGATACTGTTTTTGGAATTGCTGTTTCTTTAAAGAAGAATTTTAAAGAGTGTATCAGATGCTGTACAATAGGCGGTCCCGGACGTTTCTGTACACGAGCCATTACTTTTCTGTGCAAACCCAAAAGCAGGCTTCCCGCCAGAAAAGCAATAATAACATTGATTAAAATATTTGCCATCAAATTCATAATACCACTCTAATACCCGGTAAACGGTTCTTTTACCCTTTCTTCCTCATCTTCAGGTTTCGGTTTAGCCATTGTCAATAAACCAAGAGATAAAACCCATGTCGGAATACCAAATATAGCTACGGCATAAACTATCCATGCCTCAAAATCTGCAATCAAGCATGCGAGAATAGCTACTGTTGATAAAACCAATAATATAATACATGTAATCTTTTGACTAACCATACTCTCACTACCACAATACCAATAACAATATTTCAACAGCCCTTACAATAATGAACAATGAACTTAAGTGAATAATAACAATATAAGGAGATCCTGCTGTCCGGAACATTTCAGCCTTACTTGCGAAAAACGGTGCCACTCCACTTTCACCCAAAATACCAATCAGCATCAGCACAGCACCAAATACCACCATCGGAGTTGCAGACATCTGTGATAAAACTGCAAGTGACAATGTACCGGTTGATGCAAGAATAATTGCTGCACCACCAAATAAAGGCAGACTGCACATCATAGCTATCAGACCATAATTAAATGCTGAATTTAACACACTGGTCTGTTTTACGGCTGATACGATACCTATGTTTAAGATACCAATCAGTGCCATGAACAATGTAAAGTTGAATAAATCTCCGGTAATCATTGCTCCGGCAGATGCAAGACCGCAAATTACTGACAAGAATCTTCTTTGTTTAAGTTCTTTTGAACCCACTTTAACTTCAGTATTATTTAAATAATGCATAGTAGCTTCTATTTGAGTTTCAGGTTTACTTAATCCAATCAGTAATGTAAACCCAAGCAAAACAGCAAATAAGAATAAATTAAATGGAGTTACATATAATACAATGTCTCCAAGCGGGACTGTTCCAAGCAAATTTCCTCCAAGTGTAATGAAATCCATTTTTCTCACCTACTCGTTATCAATATCCTCTCTCATAAGCAGGCCGATTAAACCTACTTTGGAAGCTACTTTTAATAATAATCCGCATGCAGCCAAGAATAAACTTAATAACCATAATTGCGGATTTACGAAGAATAATAAAAATCCTATTATCCATAAACACCATGCAATACCTGAAACGCCTGCAATACCATCCAACATCAATACCGGAAGTCCTCTTGCTTTTTTAGATAATGCATATAATACGATTCCTCCGCCGGCTACTGCTCCTCCAGTAAAACCAGTGAGGAAAATTCCATATCCAATCAGGACCATTGCTATGAAATTAGGTGCAGTGGTCATGATTTCCATGTCTAAAGAGAATGCCTGCGGGAAAATTGAAGATGATTTGGAGAGGTTTGCTCTTGGATTCTGTTCAATTTTACGCATTTCTCTTGTAATCAGAATTTCTGAAATGGCCAGAGTTTCAGCCAGTTCAACTACCAGACCCGGTAAAATCAGGGCTTCCGCCAAGTCAGTTCCAACAGCGGAAACAACAAATATCATAGCAAGACCGACAAGGTCTGTCAATATGAGAATATGTAATTCCCTTCTGTTGATTGCTATTGCCATGGTTGCAATAAAACCGACTATCAAACCTGCATAAATTGCAGGCAGATACATGCCGATGAATGCCTGAGGAACGTACATCAGTTGTCCCTCCTTAACTGTTTTGATCTTGCTTTGGCATCGTTTGCTTTAACTTCACGGGCCAGGTGTGCTGAGTCATTGACTGCACGGGCAACATCCTTTTTAATTTCTTTTGAATCATTTTTTCTGTTCATTGTATAATTAATTGATAACCATGAAGCAATGATAAATGACATCATCAGGATACTGGATTCAAGTATTGTATCAAAACCCCTTGTATAATACAGTATTTCATCTATAAGACCTCCAGGAGATGAATATATTGAAGTGCCGAAGTAAGGGGAAATAGATGACACCCATTCCGCCAGCGGCGACATATATCCTGTAATCATACCTAAAACCGCTGCATTTTCAGGATACTGCGGATTAATATCACCAGCTTCTTTTAAAGGCTCACCGCCTCTGTCATAAGGAGCGAGAGGCAAACCTTCATCAATCTGCTGTTGAGGGTCGGGCCGGACATATAGCTGATCCGGATTTAACGCTAAAGGCACAATCAGTCCAACGATTAAAATTATTCCCAGACTGAAAGCAAAAAGCCTTGGAATATTTTTAGGATCCGCCAGTTTATTCCATAAAACTCCTATTCTCATACGTCCGCCCCCATTTCCTCTAAACGGATAATAGCTCTAAATAAAATCAATGTAATAATTACGGTTGTTGCAATTAATGTCAGTAAAGCCAGTAAATGATTATAACACAATAAGACCAGACAGACTCCGATTGAGGCAACTTCAGTGTTGAATGTCCTGATAACAGGGTCATTAACTCCCGGACCCCATGCAGTGGCAATGCTTCCCACAATAGCTAAAAATATTCCGAAATAGAAAAATAATGAAACACTAATCATTGGCCTCACCACCGGTGATTTTATCAGTTCTGATTTCTTTAATTTTCACCACAGACAGGATGAATACCAAAGTTGACAGTGGACCTGCCAATGCTGCAAATAATGCAACATCCAAATATTTGAATAATACAACAGTTAAAACGAATCCTGCATCCATTATATCAAACATTATAACCTTGTCTAACGGTTTTTTTAGAAATATTACTCCAAACGCTCCGATAACCATTAAAGCTATTGCAATTATTGATACGAGAAATTCCATTTTTTACTCACTCCAGCAATATTTCATCATTCAGTCTATTTAATGTATAAGCAATAGCATTGGCACTGATTGTTGAACAGATAAAGAATGCTGCAGCAACAATAAGGGCAAATGGAGTATTAATTACCAGTGCAATAATAGCAGAAACACCAAAACCGATGACATTTAAATACAATAGTCTTTCAGCACGGTTTTTTGTAATTAAAGCTCTTAATGCCATAAATATGACTATGATACCTATAATTTCAACATACATATAATCACTCTCTAGCATGCCTATTGAATTTTTCGGCAATTTTTCCTAAAATTATGGAACTTTTAACCTGGCTGATACCCATAATGGTGAAAATAGCAATGACCATTCCCACAATAAACATTTCGGGAGTTAAACCTATAAAAGATGTTAAAAATATTATTGCAGTAGCTGTCAAACACCCTGTAGTTCCTGCATAACCCGGATCGGCACATAACCTGTTTCCTATAAATATCAGCAATGCCGCAATTATTCCTCCGGGAATTCCTAAAAGCATATATCCGATAGAAGCCATTAATGTACCTGCAGATGCGTCCGGAGAACATAAAATGTTTCCCTGGAAAAATCCTCCTGCAATATCGCCTCCTCTTTTTTCAACATTTTTACCTATTATTCTGGCTCCTTTAACACCTGGCTGTTCGGGAAGTCCGAAATATGTATCTACAATTACAAAATTCAACCAACAGAGAACTGCGGCAATTATTATACCAATTACCTCATTCATTTTATATCTCCTCCAGTATTTTCCCCAAGAGGTTTTGGAAATACGAAATCAAATAAATATTTCACAAATAATGCGGATAAAATACCGATTACAATAGCTAAAACCAATCCGTTATACATGAAAGTATAATTTAAAACCAGAAATATTGAAACAATACCAATAGCTATTATGGGAGTTGGATATAATGCACTTACATCAAAAGAATACCTATATGGTTTGCTAGGAAGTAAAGGCAATCTTAAAAGTAAAGCTACACCAACAGAACAAATAATAGCTACAATATAAACTAACAGGATGTCCATTGATGATAAACTTATATTACCTAACCCGTAAAAATTACTATACGAAGCAAAATATATGGTATCAAACACCAAATCAAACATATTATTATGACTCCTCTTCTTAAATAATAATTATACATATAAAAATATATAAATATTGTTACTTAAAAATAATATATAATTGCTTAATTATAACTAAAATTAATTAATGGTGGATTAATGAAAAATAAAAATATTTTAATCACTGGTGGAGCAGGATTTATCGGATCACATATCGCAGATACATTAATTAACGATAATGAAGTTACTATTGTTGATAATCTCTCCACAGGAAACATTAAAAATTTAAAATATCCAAATCACGAAAATTTAAATTTCATCGAAGCAGACATTTGTAATACTGATTTGAATGATGTAACTTCAGGCATTGACTACATTTTCCATCTTGCAGCAATGGCGAGTGTTCCATTAAGTGTTGAAAATCCCATCAAATGTAATGAAGTAAACGTTGACGCTACTGTAAAACTCTTAAAATCCGCCGTTGATAATGATGTTCGAAAAATAATATTTTCATCTTCTTCTGCAGTTTACGGAGAGAACAGAAATATGCCTCTAAAGGAAACAGAACCTTTAATGCCAACATCTCCCTATGCCGCATCAAAGGCAAGTTGTGAAGTTTATTTAAAATCTTTTTTTGAAAGTTACGGTTTAAATTACACTGCATTAAGATATTTTAATGTATTCGGACCAAAACAGGATAAAAATTCACAATATGCTGCCGTAATTCCGAATTTCATCAGTGCACTTCTTGAAGGCAAACAGGCTGAAATCTACGGTGACGGAGAACAGACCAGGGACTTCATTTATGTCGGAGATATTGTAAAAGCAAATATTTCCGCATGCAAATCCAATTTTAATGGTGTTGTCAATGTTGCATCAGGTGAAAAGTTAACTGTCAATAGATTATATGAAATAGTTAAAAATACATTGGGAAGTAATCTGGAACCGAAATACCTGCCTGAAAGACCCGGAGACATTAAACACTCCCTTGCCGATGTCGGCAACATGGAAAAGATTAATCTGAAAATTAATTCAGGTAATTTTGAAAAGCAGTTATCTGATACGGTTAACTGGTTTAAAACAACTCTATAAATGGTGAAACATGGATAAAAGCGTTACCAATTTTAATGTTCGCTTAAGAACAATAAAGATAAGGGAACTGATTGCCGGAATAATCATAACTGCAATATTGGCAGGAATATCAACTCTAATTTTCCCCGAAATTTATGAATCCGATGAGTTATTTTTCATAGTTTTCTTGTTGATTGGTGCATTATTATTTGCATGGGCATTGCGCGGCACAAGAGGTCTTGACCAGAATATTGAGAATATATTTGAAGAAAATACGAAAAAAGAAATTATTTATGTTTTTGTAATAAATTTACTGTTTGCATTTTTGTTTACCTTTTTAATATCATATCTAGACATCATAATGGGACTGGGAGATCCGACATGGATTTCAATGTGGGATGTCGATACCGTGGATATTGATTCCAGCGTGATTATTCTTGATGCCATCGGTGCGATAATTTTTGCCCCTATTATGGAAGAGTTAATTTTTAGAGGAGTTTTATTCAACCGATTGAAAATCAGAACCGGAATTATACCTGCAATGATTATATCTTCATTCATCTTTGCTATTGGACATGATTTTGGAGGCATCACAAGTGCATTTGTATTTGGAATTTGCATGTGTATTCTATACTTAAAAACAGACAATATACTAGTTCCGATGAGCGTTCACTTTATTAACAATGTTGCTGCAACAATACTTGAACTTCTGGGTCTGGATGCGATTATTTCACAGTTACCATGGCTTATACCATCAAGCATTATAGCCGTTATCGGTACCGTCTATCTAATAAAATATATTGTTAAAGAAACAGGACAACTTAAAAAACAGTACAGTTAATCTGAAGATTCTAATCCTTATTATAGTCTATTACTTAATTTTTTTACCATTTTGTAATATTATTCTTGGGCTGTTATTCTCTTGTGAGAATAAGGTTTACCAAGC
>CACZNW010000070.1 GCA_902782595.1 uncultured Methanobrevibacter sp.
GCTTGGTAAACCTTATTCTCACAAGAGAATAACAGCCCAAGAATAATATTACAAAATGGTAAAAAAATTAAGTAATAGACTATAAAATGGAGTCCGATTTGGCGTAATCAACCATCCAGAGGCTTCAACTTACCCACTAAATCATCCATATTGTTTATGGGTTTTTCCAAGTCAATATCTAAATAAAGCTTTTTTTTACTTCCAAAGCTTGAACCGAGAATCATCTGTTTTCCAAAGATACGGTATCCGTCAACGATAGTGTGGCCAACGACCATAACATTTGATTTGACGATATCCAAAAAATTGGAAACATCATACTCACTGTAGTCTTTTTCAGGTCTTGACCAGACAACTGAAAAAATCAGTTCATTATAATAATCGTCATCCTCCACAACATACTCATAATCCTCATAGGTCTCTATTTTTTTGGAGGGACCTGCATGGGAGATGAATAGGCCGTTTTCGGTCTGTACGAAAAGAGGAATTGATTTAAAAAAAGTAATGTAGTTTGATAAATAAGGCTCCAGGGAACTTTTCCTTTCAACAATCATCTCTTCAAAATCCTTTTTCTGATTAATGGTTCCCTTAAATAAATTGGCATTGGCAATATGGCTCCATTCATGATTTCCCAAAAGAGGATGGAAATTGTCATATTTTTTAAATTTCTCAATGATATCTTCTAAAATCTCAATGGAATAATCCTGCTTATAGATGCTGTGAATGAAATCTCCAGCTATGACAATATGGCAGTCCGAATCATTTGAATCCCATTTGTCCAGATACTTGTTGTAGTCTTCGATATTGCCGTGAACATCGGTAAAAATCAAAACCCTGCCTTTATCAGGCAATTGTATTAAACGTGTATTGTCATCCATTTTCAACACTTAAAAAAAATTTGGATATCTGTATTAAATTTTTAATACAGATATTACTTTAACATTCGCACCGTTTTCGTGATTCATCATGGATTCGATATTGTAGTACTGTGAAGAGAGGTATGTTCCGTCTTCATAGGTAATTGTGTTTGGAATAACTTCTGATGCAACATTTTCGAATCCGTCAGTGTTGGTTCCGTTTGCTTTGGCGTTATCTATTGCAATGTTACTTGCTTCATCAACAGCTTTATCTGTACTGTCTTTGGATAAATTGAATGTAACTGAATTAACGATTACGTTATCATAGTTCAGAATATATAAAATCTCATTCATCCCCGCAGGGTTTGAAGTAACATTGATGTCACCATCACCTTTAACAATATCAATAGGCAAATCACTTGAATTAAGATAATTCAAATCTGCTATTATTCCTTCTGAATTTCCATTGTCTTTGAAACTGATTGTTATCAAATCTGATTCTGCATCGGCAACTCCGCTGATGTAGCTGGAATCACTGCCTGAAACAGTGGCAACAGGTGCTGCAGGAGAAGTAGTATTATTTGAACTGAATGATACAATACCTATCGCTCCAACAATCATGATAAGGACTATAACTGCCACTATTGAATATACTTTTAATTTATTGAAACTGAAATATGTTTTAACTTTTGAATTTTTCAATTCCTGACATTTTTTCAATCCGCTTAAAGCTTCCTGATTGTTTTTGTCCTGTTTTAAAACATCATTAAAGTATTTTTCAGCATTTTCAAAGTCTTGTCTTTGTGCATGAATTTTAGCTAAAAGATTCAATGCTTCAACTGAAAATTCAGAATGGATTAGGGGAGACAATAATTCTATTGCCTCATCATAATTACCTTTACCCGCCAATTCTCTGGCGATTTCCAAAGTAATTTTGTCATCCATAGGATTTTCATTTTCATTAGCCATTCAAATCACTTATTTTAATCTGTCATCACGTGGTTTTGGAGGTACACCCGGAGGTCCAGGCGGAGTTCTCTGTTTTGGTTTTTCAATTTTATGTAATTGTCCAACTATTCTTTTAAGTTCTTCTATATCTCCTCTTGCTAATGCACTGTTTCCCTGCTGGATTAATGAATTAGCCGCACCCTGATCTAAGAAGTCTCCGGATGTGGATAATTCAAGGAACATGTACTGGATAATTTCAGTTTCATGTATTTCAGCAAATACGTAAGTTAACTTGTCTTTTATGTCAAGCAATACAGTCAGATTTTTTGTTTCCACTGCACTGTTGTACATGTCCTTTAGCTGAGCGAAGAATGATCTGATTTCAGGTGTTGCTTTGCCGAGGTTTAACTCAATATCTCTGATAAGCTGATCTGTTTCCTCTTTAGCTTTATCCCATGATAGGAAACTGTCGAGAATTGCGTCAACATGGTCTAAAATATCGGTTAAATCGTTGATTCTTTTACTTGCATTGTCCAGTGCATCAACATCGGCTTCACCAACCTGCAGGAATGTTTCAATATTTTCAATCATGTTTTCATCGGTGATTCTATCGAAATATTGCTGGATTCTTGGGTCGTTTACGCCGATTGCATCTGTAAGAAGTTTGGAATGACGTTCCCTTTGTTTTTGGAATTTCTCTTGAAGAATGTCACGTTCCTCTTTTTTAGATTCGATTACGAAATTATCAAAGTCTTCATCTAAAAATTCAATGTATACACTGGAGTCGTCTTTGAAATTCATTGACTCGTCGATAGTGACTGTCAGCTCAACATCTGAACCTTCAGGCAGATCTGTTCTGATTTCTGCACCGGTAATTGTTAAATGACCAATCAGTGTGTTTCTGTCTGCTTTCATCCTGTTTCCTTCATATAAAGGTAAAAAGATTTTTTCAGATGCATTTCCGGCATGCACTGTACTGGCGGTTTTAAATGTGCCTGTAAATTCATAAGGCAGGGGTGTTCCCTTCTTGGCAATTACATATAATTCGTTTCCGTATTTACCGAATCCGATTGTATGTGACAGGATATGTCCTGAATGGCCTGCACCGATTTTGTATTTTATTGTATTAACTGAATCAGGAGATAGTTTTACAAGGTTTCCTGTTGCATCATAAACTTTAATCTCAAAAGTGTTCATGTCATCCGTATCTTCTGCAACTAAAGATGCTATAAATACTCCGTTTGCATTAACAGGTATTCTGCCTGATTCATATTTGGTTTTGTTGTTGACGAATTCAACGCTGAATCCTTCAGGACTTCCAGTTGGATTGTGGATTTTACCTGAAACGTCAAATTCAGGGTCATCACCGATTTTTTCGTAATTAACTTCAATGCTTACCTCATCTGTATGTCCGCCTCCACCTCCTTTTGGAGTGTATCCTTTTTGTCCTGCAAAGATCGCTGCTCCTCTTGCAACTACTGTTGTAGGGTCAATTGAGTATTCAAGAGGAATGTTGAATTCTTCTGTTAATCTTTCATGGATGTATGGGCTTAGGGTTGAACCTCCGACAAGGATGATTTTGGTAACATCTGTGAAAGTTAGATTTACTTCTTCTAAAGCTTTTTTACAGTGATTGATGGTACGGTCAACATACGGTTTCATGATTTCGTCTAACTCTTCTCTAGTCATGTCATATTCAAAATCATGCATTTCTCCGTCTGATGTTATTGTGAAGTTTTCAACTTCAACTTCTGTTGTGCTGTCGTTGGATAATTCGGTTTTTGCAGTTTCTGCAGCTTTTTTCAGTTTGGCGAATTCTTTAATGTATGTTTCATTTGCACGGTTAAAGTCATTCATGCCTTCAATATCTTCAATCACGGCCGGAACGAATATTTTGTCAACGATATCCCAGTCTATGAGTTTACCTCCTAAATATCCGTCTCCCTGGTTGTTGATGTTTACGATTTGTTCGTTGTCTTTTTTCATGATGGAAACGTCGAATGTTCCTCCACCGAAGTCGTAAATCAACCAGATTTCCTTTTCACTTGAGGCGTCAAATCCGTATGCCATTGCTGCGGCGGTAGGTTCCTGCAGTAATACCACTTCTTCAAAACCTGCCAGTTTTGCCGCTTCGGTTGTGGCTTTTGTTTGAGGTGTGTTGAAGTCTGCAGGTACTGTAATTACTGCTGCTTTCAAATCCTTTTGATATTTTTCTTTAACGGTTTGTCTTAAGTTTTGAAGAATTTCGGCGGATAATTCCACGGGAGTCATTTTTATCCCGGTTGCTTCAAATTCATATATATGTTCAGAACCCATTTTTAATTTAAATTCTGCAAAACCGTTTTTAGGATCAGTAGCTATTTTATTTTTAGCTTTATCACCAATGAATTTTTTACCTTTTTTGTTAATGTATACGGCTGAGCTTACAAAGTTCTTATTGTCTAGTTTATTAGGAATTACTATGGTTCCATTTCCGTCTACTTTAGCAATGGAACTGGTGGTTGTTCCTAAATCAATACCATAATCAATAGTTCCTGTGTTTTCTTCTACCATTAAATCACCTTTTATTAATTATCGTCCTTTTTGGGAGCAGTTACAATAACTTCACCATTCAATATCAATTCATCATTGTAAAAGATTGAAGGTTTCCTTGTTTCTGTAATGGTGCTCTCTTCAATTTTGTCACTTGTCTCAAAAGCCAAAACGTCAAGAGCCATACCGTCATAATATTTTGTATTGGTATGGTCTTTGACTGTGAAACCGTTTTCATTAAAAATATTTAAAGCGGCTTTACTTTGCTTATTAATGTATTTGATCGGTTTTAATGAATTTTTCAGTGCTTTAGTGATGTATGTAATTTCATCATCATCAAATTCATCATTGGCTTTTACCATTTTTTCAACACGTTTTATATTATTGTTGTCTTTATAGTAATTTGTTCTGTTATTCACTCTCCAAACACGAAGAATAATTTCTTTAAGAACATCAATAGGTACAGATTCTTCTGTTTCAACTTCTTCATTAAGAGTATCCAAAATGGATTGGTAATCCCAGTCAGTTGAATCAATCCTAAATTCTTCTGGAAATTTTTCTTGTCTATCTTTGTAAAATATTTTAATCACCTATTTAAAAGTGTATAATTCCAAGAGCCCACAGGATTGCGACGAGTATGACTATCATGATGATGCATCCAAGAGCAGTACGTGCTCCAGAGCCGCCTCCGGAACCTCCGCCGGATCCTCCACCATAACTTCCTGAACCGCTTCCTGAACCTTTAAGGCTGTTTTGCAGTTTCTCTAACAGGTCAAGGGTTTCAGTGATTTTACTTCTGGTTTCACTGTCTGTGGCATGTCTTTTTGCTGTTCTTAAAATATCAATCAGGTCACTTAGTGAAGCAATTAATTTGGAAGGATTTTTCTCAAAAGTATTTGCAGTTGAGTTTACATAGGCGTTAAGGGACAATGCAAACAGGTTTGACATTTCACTCTTATTGGATGATGATGAAAGGTTAGATAAATCACTTTCAACTTCCCTTGCATATCGTTTAACTTCACTTGTACTTTTGTTTTCCATACCTTCGGCAAATCCTGCAATTTTTGCAAGAATTCTGTTTTCTTCACTGGATCCACCACCACCGCCTGGAATAACAGGTATTTCACCATTATTGTTTGACTGAATTTCTTTTACTGTATTTGCAAGGTCTATTAACTGTTCAAGATTGTTTTTAATTTCTGTTTTGACTTTTTGTGTGTAAGCCATGTCTTCGAGTTCATTGAATGTCCTTTCAACTTTGTTGAAGTCGATTGAGAAAACAGAAGTAATGTCGTTGTCCTGAACTTTGTTGATTAAACCTACATATCCTCTTTTTATTGCCAGTGCGATATTGTCACTTAATAACTGGTACTGGTAGTTATCTGAAAAGTGCTGTTTTAGGAGGTTTAAATCTCCTTTGACTTCATCCAGAAATGCTTCAAGTTTCGGAATGTCGGATACCTTTTCAAACTCATCATTATCCACTCTTTTATTGAATTCTTCATATTTTTCTGAGAGTGGTTCGTATAATGTGTCGAAAATGCTTTTCATTGCACTGTCCTTTGTTGCTTTGTCAAAATTGGATTCCTTGACAATGTTCATCTGTGCATTGAAATTGTATGTATCGTTTTTATTGTAGTATTCCATTGCAAGGTTTGTGTTGATGGAAAGTATTGCCTTAGGCAGTTCATTGAATATTTCATTAACGTAGTCCTCTCTTATTGTAGGGTCATTAAGCTGCTGGACTCTTTTTATTGCAAGGCTTTTGAAGTTGCTTAAATTCAGTGTCTCATGCCAGTAGTTCAGTGCTTCTTTCCAGTATGATTTACTTGATGAGGTATTGCCTGCAAGTTCATTGTCAATAGCAATCACATGATTATATACTGCTAGATTGTGTTTGGCATTATCTGCACTTGATGATTTCCATATGGATAATGCACCGTTTGCATCTCCTTTTTTAATAGCCATAAGGGTTTCGTCAGTATTGTTGTCCAAGTCTTCAGGCCAGAACCAGAATATTTCATCAATAAAACGGGATCTTGGCTGTGCCAGTCTGTTTTTAGCGTCCTGGTAATTTAAAAAGTTTGGTTTAGGTGTAACCGGAAATGCAAGATTCGGATATACATCTAAACTTTCTCTTGAACCTAATTCGTTAAGATTCTTCATAGATTCTACTTTGTTAAATTCCTTTCTTACTTTGTTCGGGGATGCTGTTATGGGCAGATTAAAAATTCTAAATCCATTGTGTTCAAATATTTCCTTAGTGATTTCATCCATTTGTATTCTCTCCCTTAATTAATTATACCCTTTTTCCAGCTTCTTAGTTGGAACCGGTATTTGTTTTTAATATCTTCATCCATTAACATGGCTAATTCAATTAATATGCTTGCTTTTTCAGTATCATTCATTTCAAGATATCTTTTTGCTTCAGTTTCTAGTCTGTGAGCATCCTTTGAGGATAAAATATCAAGAGTGAATGAATAATCTCTGTTAATTAAATTATCTTTACTGGTCAGTTGTCTAAGCTTATCAATTCCTTCATCAATGGTAGTCGGATTTCTTATTAACAGGAAACATTTCCACAATTCCAGTTTGGAACCGTACTGTTGCCTGTATTCTGATTTCTGTGCAAACGCTTGTTCTAGGTAATCAACTCCTTTATTATAATCTAAAAGTTTATCAACAGCATTCAAAGCTTCATCAACAAG
This sequence comes from uncultured Methanobrevibacter sp., assembly GCA_902782595.1. Classification (GTDB taxonomy): domain Archaea; phylum Methanobacteriota; class Methanobacteria; order Methanobacteriales; family Methanobacteriaceae; genus Methanocatella. Next base: position 7,043 of record CACZNW010000070.1, read on the forward strand.
TTTTTCAGGAGGATTTGAGGAATTCAATATTTCCAGATTTTCCTGATGTTCCTCTCTGACTTCATTGTTGTGTTTAAATGCCTCTTCAAATGCATCTGATGCATACATAAAATTTTGCGGGTCTTTAGCAAGATTTTTAGCATCTTTAACTTGCTTTTCCGCCTGTGATTTGGTAACTTGAGGTTCTGCCACATCTTTATTGGATATTTTCTCTTCTTTTTTCTCAACTTCCAGAACCGGCGGGACAACCGGTTCTACATCTTTCGGCTTTTCGGATTTCTCCCAGCTTTCAATCGCATCCAGCAGTTCCTGTGCATTCTGATATCTTTTCTCAGGATCAGTGGAAATTGCTGTAAAAACAATATTTTCCAGTTCCTCATCATGAATAAGTGGATTGTGATAATTAAGTGGTTTTGGAGTCTGTTTAAGCCAGTTTCCAGTCATTACATCAAAATCACTGTCAATAGGATAAGGTAACCTGTCTGTTAAAAGCATATAAAATGTAACACCCAAAGCAAATATGTCTGTTGAGGTATTGTCAATTTCTTCCAGGTACTCAGGTGCCTTAAATGCCAGTGTTCCTTTGGCACTTGCATATAATGTTGAAGGATTAACAGTTTTAACAAGTCCAAAGTCAGTTAACTTTGCAACAACCCCATGGTCATCATATCCAATCATAATGTTTTGAGGTTTGATATCTCTGTGAATCATTGGAGGATGCTCTGAATGCAGTACATTAAGGCCCAAACAAATTTGCTTAATGATGTCAATCACATTTTCAAGAGGGACAAATTTAGCACCGAATGATTTCCAGTAATCATCCAAATCTCCGCCCGGAACGAAATCCATTACAAAAAACACGTGTTCCTGACCGTCATCGCCTATAAAAGTGTCTGCATCATGAACTTTAACAATGTTTCTGTGATCAAATTTGGCAAGAAGAACAGCTTCATCCAACATCTCCTGTACTGTTGTTTCGTTACCTTTTACGTCTAGAGAAATTTTAAAAACCTTTATCGCAAATCTTTTTTTGAGAAAAGTATTCTTTACACGATAAACTTCTCCGAAAGCTCCTCCTCCCAAATATTTTTCGACTTTATATTTTCTGTTGAGAGTGGAGCCAATTTTTAATATTGTTTCTTTTTCATCAGACATTCTACCACGTTTTTTTAATAAATTACTTAATTAACCTTGAATTTTAACTTGTTTTTAGATACTGTAATCTCAACGGAGTCTCCCGGTGCCACTTTCCTTTCAAGGATTAAATCTGCCAGAGGGAATTCTACCATCTTCTCAATGAATTTGTCAAGATATTTCACGCCATGCTCTTTACTGTATCCTTTTTTAGCCAATAAATGAGTTACATTGTCATCAAAAGAAATCAGTATGTTCTTTTCGGCAAAAACATGATTGCTTAATTTTTCAAGTGAATTTTTAACCAAAACTTCAAAGTCCTTTTCATCCAATTCTTTAAACAATACTATATCATCCACAACATCCAGCAGGTCAGGTCTGAAGAATTGTGTTAATTGAGCGAGTGTCTGCTGCTTGTTTTCATTGGATGCACCATAAATCACGCCGTTGTCTTCGGTTTTATGCATGAAACTGGAAGTTATAATGAATACACAGTTTCTTGCATTGATTAAATTGTTTTTGGAATCAACAATTTTACCTGTGCTGAATAATTGCAGTAAAACATCCACAACCTGAGGATGTGCCTTTTCGATATTTTCAATTAATATGATTGAATATGGATTGTTTTTAATTGAATTTGTTAAAAATCCTCCTTCGTCATTGCCCTTGTAACCTGGAGGTGGTCCAATTAATTTTGAAATGGAATAACTTTCACTGTATTCTGACATGTCCATTCTTGTATATGACCTTGAACCGTCAAAGAGGAATTCGGATAAAACTGTTGCCGCATAGGTTTTTCCAACGCCTCTTGGACCTAAAAACATAAATACTGCAAGAGGTCTGTCAATATCCTGAATGCCTACAAGTGCTTTTTTCATTCTATTGGATATATCTCGTATTGCCTCTTCCTGACCGACAATATGATTGTTTAGGAAAGGTTCCATGTTCTCCAGTTTATTAACAGCAAAACTGTAGTCAATAACCGGTATGGATCTCCAGTCTGAAATAACCGCTTTAACGTCATGTTCGGTTACATAGGTATCAACGTTAATTTCTTCACCCAAATTAAGTTTTGGTATTACTTTACGTGAACATGCCTCATCAATCACATCCAGTGCCTTATCAGGCAGGTTTCTGTCAACAATGTATCTGACAGACAGCATTACTGCCGCTTCAATTGCATCATCTGATATTTTCACATGATGGAATTTTTCATATTTTTCTCTAAGATTGGTTAATATGAAAATAACGGTTTCGGGGGAAGGTTCATGTACAACAATAGGTTGGAATCTTCTTGCAAATGCAGATTCTTTTTCAAAATACATTGTATATTCTTCCAGTGTTGTAGCTCCTATTATTGATAGTTCCCCGTTTGCCAGTGCGGATTTAATCATATTTGATGCATCCAGGCTTCCGGAACTTCCGGTACCGATTATTGTATGGGCTTCATCGATGAATAAAATAAGGTTTGGATTTTCTTTTGCTTCGGAAAGCAGTGCACTGATTTTTTCTTCAAATTCTCCGCGGTATTTGGTACCTGCGACAAGGGAACCCATATTGATTTCAACAATCACTTTATTGTTAAGGTTGTCTCCAAGTGTTCCGTTGGCAATTTCAATAGCCAGTTTCCTGACCAGTGTGGATTTACCGACACCAGCTTCTCCAATAATTAAAGCATTATTCTTTTCACGTTTATTCAATGTTCTGGCTAACTGCAGCAATTCTTCGTCCATTCCAATAACGGGATCCAGTTTGCCTTCTCTGGCAAGTTTTGTCATGTTGGTACCGTATCTCTCTAAAACTGAATTCGGATTTGGCAGCTCTTCAAAGTCCTGTTCCTTTAATGCATTTAAAATTTCATCAGCGCTGACTTTGAAGTGAACCAGAGTCTGGTTAATGCAATCAATATCATCTTTTAAAATAACTTCCAATAAGTGTACTGCTCTGAATTCCTCAAGGCCTTCTTCAAGAGCAAGTTTTGCTGCTTTATCGAACAATTTCTTTGTATGCTCACTTCTGTGAACAACATTCCCATATTCCTCACAGCTTCCTTTGGTAATATTCATTCTTAACAGTCTTCTAAATGAAGTCATTGAAATGTTCAGTTTTGAAAAAATGCTTTCAATTTCAATCTGCTCTCTTTCAATTAATTTATATGTGGTTGATTCAAGACTTATCTGATTGGAATCCAGTAGCTGGGACAGTTTGTCAAGACTGCAGATTCCTATCATCAAGTGTTCAGGTTCAATAAATTCGTGCTGGGACATTACTGTTTCAGCTAAACTTATTTCCCAAATCAAATACACGGAATTAGTAAAATTCATAGTTTATAACCCCTCGTCGTAAAAGTCAATTTCTCCGTTGTTTAAAAATATTCTGCTGGCAGGACTTGGATATTCCTGATTTATTGTAGTGTCATTTGATACTTTAAGCAAGCAGTTTTGCTGATTATAAATGGCATTGTCATAGATTTCCGGTTTAATCTTAATGGTTGAATAGGAAATGTCAATGCTCGCCAGGTACTGTTTTGTCAAGGCCAAATCACCGCTGCTTGCAAAGATGCCTTCAGACCCGTTACTGATAAGGTGTCCTTTGTCTTTTGCAAAATTGTTTCCGAAGTCACATTCTTCGAGTTTGCATTTGCTTAAATTACATATAGCTCCGCCCAGTTTATTTGCAGTATTTGAGGTAAAATTACATTCAATGAATTTGATTGACCCCTCCTCATTTTCAGAGATATATGAATCAAAGGAATATGTCATTAATTTTTTGAGAGTCATGTTGAATATTGCACCACCAAATGTTGATGTGTTGTCTCTGAAGGTTGTTGTGAGTATTTCGCCGGAACCATAATTCAGAATGGCTCCGCCTACTGCATCAGAACTGTTTGATCTGAAATTGCATTCTTCGATTTTCATGTTGCCGTAGTTATAAATTCCGCCGGCAAATTTTAAACTTTTGTTTTTTCTTAATTTACAGTTTCTTAATTTTAATTCTGAATCATAGAAATTATAGATTGTACCTCCGTTTAATGATTCATTACTTATGAAGTTAGTTTTAATAATGTTTGCAAATTTAAAGTTGGCCAGTGCTCCTCCGGATGTTCTGCATGCATTGTTTTCAAATTTACATTGCTTAACACTTGTCAATTCTCCTTTATTGTATATTGCTCCTCCGTCACTTTCGGAATAATTGTGCATGAACTGACATTTCACAAGATTCAGAGATGCATTTTCATCAACATAAATGGCTCCTCCTCCGTTTTCATGCTTTTTACCGCTTGGATTAATTGAATGGCCGTTAATGAACTTGAGGTTTTTAATGGTAATGTTTTTTCCTGTGATTTTGAAAATACGTGAAAATTCACTGGCATCAATTGTCTTGCTGTTTCCGTCAATCACCAAATCATCAATATCAATGCTGATTCCTTCCTTATAATCTGTGTCTTTGGTATTGTCTAGTTTAAAGTCAGATTCAATATTAATCAGTTTTTCACCGTTGTGGATTAACTTATCCAAATCGTTAAAGTTGAGTTGGGATATTTCGGGTTCGATTATTTCAAATCCGTAATTTTTGAAAATTTCACTGCATGACTCAACATATTCCTGTTTGGCTATTTCATATTTTAAAAGGGACGGTTTGGATTCCAGTTTTAACTTAAGCACTCCGGTCATGTTTGTAGGTTCCAAGTGAATTGCGATAAACGGAATGTTTTCTGAAAGTGCATAGAATATTTCATCTCTCACCCTTGTTGAATTAACTGAATTCGGGGATATGAAAACCATAAAAAGGGAACAGTTCTGTATGTCTTCCACGGTTTTCTTTGTTATTTCACAGGTTAAATCACCGGTTTTCACATTTAAATTTTGACTTTTGAACCTTTTTAATTCCTTAACTACAGGAGATTTGTCTTTTTCATCGTAACTGGCATATACATAACTTTCCTTAGGTTTTGAAATGATGCTCATTCCGTTTCTTTTAAAAGCATTGAGGTAGTTTGAAATATAATCGTTTTCATGCATTGAATATTTAAGGATTCCCTGAATGGAACCTATACGTAGCTTAAGCCCGTATTTTAATTCTGCATCTTCCAAATAAATTGCAACAAAAGGGATATTTTCATTGAGAGCCATGTTAATTTCATTTCTGACATTCACGGATTCAACTGAGTTTTCTGAAATAAAGATAACGAATAATGCGCAGTTCAGCAGTGATTTTTCAACAGACAGTGCCCATTCTTCTCCAACGCCAATGCCCTGGTCGTACCATACATTAAATCCTTGGTCACGAAATCTAATGAGTTCGGGGAATACCAGTTTGGCATCTTTATGAGAGTAACTTATAAAAATATACGGTTCTGAACCTTTATATGCATCAAAAGGTGCATCCGCAACATGTGTCATCATATGGTTTTCGTTTTCGTTCATTGTCATCCCTTGTTGAAAGTTTATCAGTTATATAATATTATATTTGTTTTATAATACTATAAATATATTAATATAAAGCGAGTACTTTATAGTAAAATTTTTTTTACATTGTTCATTATTTTTCTTATTTATAGTTAATCCAAACATGATTCTTTTAATAAAAATTGGTTGATATGACAAATTAAACATTTTTCAATTAATCTGATTAAAAAATCAAAAATATTAAAAAATATATCTAAGAAATATAGGTTTTTATCCGATAAAAAATTAACTCCATTAACATAGGTTTAATTTTACATGGTATTACTGTAAAGTTATTTAATTTTTTAAATACGGATTTTAACAGTCAGTTCTAAAATCCAAAGGTATTAAAAAATCATTCGTTAAATTCAGAAATTATAATCTAAAATCAAGGATGTGTAATGTAGGTAATTAATTAAATTTAGCTTTAACGCACTTATTATTCTCATTTTTATATTCTAAAAGTTTTATTATATTGAATTATCTAAATAGAAAATATAATCAACTATAAATCTAAAAAAATATTTTTAAACGATAATAAAAAAGTCTATGAATTTAGATGACAATATGATTCTTGATTAAAGAAAAAACTTTACTTAACTTATTTAACAGTAACAATAAAATTTTCATTGTATTAAAAATAATATAATAATATGTGAGGTTGTTATTTTGAAATTCAAAAAACTTTTATTGGCAAGTATTTTCGTGCTGGCTATTTTAACAATTGGCTGTGCAAGCGCATCACAGAACTCAACTCAAAATGACTCTGCCACACTTCAAAATGAAAGTGATATGGTTGACGTTTTGGGCGAAGGGTATTTTTGTGATGATGATTTTTACATGACAGTTAATGAAAATTACTCACAGGATTTAAGTGACTGGGATTCAAATGAACTGATTTATATTTCATCCAACTCACAAAAGAACGGAACTTTCAAGGTATCGGTCGATGATACAGAAAAGTTGAGTTTCAACATTACAAACGGGTATTTTTCAGTTGAAGACGATGGAAACGGAGGAACCTATAATAAATACTACAGATATATCTGTCCAAAGGATATAGGTATTGAAAATACAGGATCATACAATATTATAATCAGATTCAACGATACTACATTAATTGATACTCCGGTTACTCTCAAAGAGAAAGAGGATTTTGATATCTGGATGCAAAATCCTTATTACTGTGAAGAGGAATACTGGACCGCTCCCAGTTTCATTGCAATTGATTCGAATCATCTAACAAACGGAGTATTGGAAATTTATGTTAACGGCACCCGAAAGATTAGTTATGCCGTAACTGACGGTGAATTTGAAGAAATCGCTGACTGCAGCAATAAATCAAGATACTTATCACCATCTGATTTGTTTGAAGGATATGGAACTTACAGAATTCAGATTAATTTCACACAGAACGGATTAACTGAAATGTTAAGGGATGAAAATGTTGTTGTGGCGGAATTTGAGCCTACTGTAAATCCTAAAATTGAGGTATATTTCGAGTTTGATAATTTATATTTAAGAGCAGATACTCATGCCTACATTTACCTGCCCCGTGAAGCAACAGGAAATCTGACAATAAGTTACAATGGCAAATCTTTCCCGGTTACATATTCAAAAGGATATGGGACTCATTATATTAAAGACTATAATTTAAACCATTTGGGTGAAAATGTAGTTACTGTTAATTATGAAGGGAATGATTTTAAAAATTTAAATGTAACTGGAGTTATAAATGTAGTTCCGGGCATTACCTGTCCTGATTTTGTAAGTGTTGGTGAAGAATTCACATTTTCGGCAGTTGTTTATGATTGGGTGCAATATGGAGAATTCAGGGTCAGTGATGATAAAGGAAACATCATAAATGCTTCTAGATTTAATAATGGTCACTCTTCAGTTAAACTGTCAAGCAATACTTCAGGTTCAAATAAATTTAATTTATATTTTGATGTGGGGGGATCTGGAACTTATAATTTAACCAAAGAAGTTTATGTGATTAAAAACAGTGAAAACATTAATGCATATGTCCCTGATGAAGTTGAAGTGGGCTCTTCGTTCAATATCACAATCAACGCTCCGGATGTTGATTTCACATTCGCCCAGGTCAGTGTTGACGGCGGAGATGTGGAATTTCTGATGTTTAAATCAGGAGAAGTAAAAAAGACAATTACTTTTTTAACAACAGGTTATCATACCATTAAGGTATTCTGCGACAATAGCTATTATGCTGAGGGTGACTGGATTGAAGATATCTATCTGAATACATTCACAGTTAATGCGGGTGTTAAAACAAACATTACTGTATCTGATCTGACATGTGATTATGGGGATAACTTGACAATTGTCCTGAAGGATGTTAACGGCAATGTTTTGTCTGGTAAAGAACTTGCAATTAATGTGGATGGTAAAAACTACACTAAGACTACTGATAACAACGGTCAGGCAATTTTTACAGTTAACCTGCCCGGTGGCAATTACACTGCAAATATCCGTTTTGCAGGCGATGAAGGTTATTTGTCTTCTTCTGCAGCTTCAAAAATCAGTGTAAATAAGGTGGATGTTGATTTGAATATAACTGGCCGTCCTCTGTTTTATGGAGATACTGTGGTTGTAACTTTAAAAGATGTTTACGGTAATATTTTAACAGATAAAACCATATTCCTTAATTTCAACGCAACTGAATACAATCAAACCACAAACGAAATAGGCCAGGCATCATTTGATTTGGGATTGGTTCCAGGCAACTACACTTTCAATATCACATTCAAAGGCGATACAGGGTACAATAACCTGTCCCGTAACATTGATGTGGAAATGGTTAGAGCATTTGTATTTTTAGAGGACTGTAGCGGAAATCTCTTCTACGGGGGAGAAAATTATGTCATTCTTGATTTGGTAAATCTCAACAATAATTTGAGTTTGGCTAAAAAGAATGTTATAATCAACTTCAATGGCAATGACACTAACCTGACATCAGATGAAAACGGATTTGTCAGATTTAAGGTTGATTTACCTGCAGGCAATTATTCCGCTAATTTAAGAATGGTTGATGATAATCTGTTTGATGTAGTGGACAAAGGCACTTTTAACTTTACCATATTCAGATTACAGACCCGAATGTCTTTCAGTAATGTTGTTATATATGTAACCAAAACAGGGCATATGATTGCTACTCTGGAAGATATTAAAGGCAATCATTTATCCAATAAAACTCTCATGATAAACTTAAACGGGAATAATTACACCAGATTCACAAACAGTTCAGGTCAGGCTGAAGTATTTTTCGAATTCAACAGGAGTAATTGCAGTTTAAAAATTTCATTTGCAGGTGATGAAAACTATGGGGAATCAGAAGTTGAAAGCAACATGACATTCAAGCTTCTTTCAATATTAACCGCAGAAAATGTAACTGTATCCTATAATTCAGGAGGTAAGTTAATTATTTCTCTAAGTGATTATTTCGGAAGCAATTTGTCAGGTAAAAAAATAAATATCAGGCTTGCGGGTCAAAATATCACTAAAATCACGGATTTAAATGGTCAGGTTGCCATACCAATAAACCTGAATCCTGGAATGTATGCTGCATATATTGATTTTGAAGGAGATGACGACATTGAAAATTCATCAACAAACGCAACGGTAACTGTAACCAAGGCAGGTACTGTTTTAACTGCAGCACACATAAATACAATTTATAATGTTGCCAAAAATCTGATTATAACTTTAAAGGATGCTGACGGTAAGCCTTTGTCTTTAAAGAATGTCTATGTTAAAATAGGTGAAAAAACACTTGATGCAGTTACAGACAATAACGGAAATGCGGTTATATCAATAAACCTGCCTGTAAACTCATACACTGCAGAAATAGAATTCAAAGGTGATGAGTGCTATGTAAAATCATCTGTCAGTGTTAAAATAATTGTAAGTAAGGCAAAACCTAAATTAATCGCAAAATCAAAAACTTTTAAGCTGAAAACAAAAAATAAAAAGCTCAAAGTAGCCCTAAAGGACAATCTGGGGCGGGTGATGAAAAACACTAAACTGACTTTAAAAGTCAAAGGTAAAAAATATATAGCCAAAAGCAATAAAAAAGGTGTTGTCACATTCAAGATTAAATTAAACAAAAAAGGGTCTTTCAGAGCTAAAATCTCCTTTAAGGGAAATTCAAATTATAAAGCGGTATCAAAAACCGTTAAAATTAAAGTTAAAAGATAAGGAATTTATTTTTCCTTATTTTATTTTTTTAAAACGCAAGTATTTCATATTTTTTCCAATCAGCGAAGTGCTGTTTTTTTCAATGATGAACCGGACATTTCTCCATATGAAATGCTCAATGTTAAAGATAGAGATTACTTGATTTTAACTCGTATCTGATTTTAAATCTTCATGGTTTAATCAAGGAAACGGAATCCTGTGTAAATAATTTTTTTCAAATTCGTTTAGTCAAACTTAAATAATACTAACAATAAAATTTTATCCAGTGACTTAAAGTGATTTAAGTTAATAGTTATAGAGGTTAAACTATGGTAAGTGTAAACGTAGAAGCTAAAAAAACCGTAGATGTAATGATTGAAAAAGCAGATGAATTGAACATCGCTGTTGCAA
>CACZNW010000071.1 GCA_902782595.1 uncultured Methanobrevibacter sp.
GTCTGGAAGGGCGTAAGACTCCTAATCTTAAGATCGAGGGTTCAAATCCCTCCAAGTCCGCTTTTTTTAAAAATTATCTAAAGTAACGGGTTTAGGCTTTTCAACCTTATTTTCAAATAATATCTGACCATACCTGCCGCCACCGCCAGGAACAATTGTAACAGTCCCGTTTCTAAAGGATTCAATTGCCCCCGAAACATTACTGTCAATTTTGTTAATATCTTCCAGAGGCACATTAATCAAAACATCAATTTCTGTTTTGAAGTTATCTATTAATTTCTGCCAGATTCCCTGAACGGTTTTTGTAGTCACACCCTTATCATGTACCGAAGCAATAATTTCAGCCAGAGGCATTAAATGAACATAATCCGGTCTGAAATCCGGATGTTTTGGTTTGGAAAAATCGGCAATTTCGGATATTCTAAAATCAACCCCCTTTTTAATTGTACCTCCGCAGCGGCATTTCATTTTATTGTCCTTTGCCAAGAGAGAGTCAATCAGTTTATGGCATTTGGTGCATGCAGTCATGTGATATTTGCCCAAGTTAGGAACCAAACCGTAATTTGCTTTAACATCCCTGTTTTTAATTGCCTTTTTGATTGATGTATATGAAATGTCTTCAAGTTCAATCTGATTAAATTCCCTGCCTAACCTGTGAGGCCAAGGGGAATGGGCGTCCGAATTTGTAAGAAATGTGAAATCCTTAAGTTCTGAAACCCTATCTGCCATAAGTGTATCTGCTGAAAGACCAAGTTCAACAAAATCCGGCTTATTTTGATAGCAGTCATAAATACTGTCATATGATTTGTACATTCCAGTCCATGGCGTAAAAGCGTGGGCAGGACCTATTAAACAGTCATATTCATGAACCAGATCGAGAAGCTCCGCTCCCCCATATCTGGTTTTAGGTCTTCCATTGAAGGCTTTGTTTTTTGAAGGCAGTTTATCCGACAGTTCACGTGCAGTATCCATGTCCGGAATAATAATGAGATGATGAATTCTATTTTTTCCTTCCACTTCACATGTTAAAACAAAATCACAGCCGTTGGCATGATATATTCCGTCACCCAGATAATCCGTACTTTCCTCTACAATATCCAGCCATCCGGGATGAACCCCGTCACCGGTACCTAAAAGATGAAGTCCCTTCTGAGAGGATTTCGGAGCAATATTTTTAATGAGCATATCCTTTGACGATGCCATTGAAAAACAGCTGTGAATATGAAAATCAGCATTAACCAACATTAATATAAGTTTAGAAACTATTGTTATTTTAAGTTTATCAAAAAAAGTAAAATGAAATATTGGATTATAATCATCCAATATATCTTAAATCGTCAGCATTTCCTGCATTGGCTTTATTAATTAAATCCTGTTCCATTTGTTGAGCTCTGGCAATCATTTGCCTAGTTTCTTCAGCTCTTTCATCTAATTTATCAGTATTGATTTCAAAATTAAGCAATAATGCCAATTTATTCAGTAGTGCTTCGGCAGCTTCAGCATCAATGAAATAACCCGGAGTTTCACCCATAAGGCATGACCCGTCTATTCCTTTTCTAACTCCCAAACCCAGGAATAATCCGGAAGCTCCAACTATTCCGCCGTCATTGGATCTTATTTCAATATCCGCTTCTTTTAATAATTCAATATTTTCCGGACAGGTTGCCGCTCCAAAGACTTTAGGATTTTCAACAGGCTGCGGAGAAGTTACCATGCCGCCTAAAGTGAATATTCTGTCAATATCAAACTGTTCAACGAATTCTAAAATTTCTTTACATGCAAGGTATTGGCCTTCAGGAGAGAGGGACTGAGTATTTCCCACAAGAATTATCAAATCCAGATTATCTTCACCAACATCTTTTAAATAATAGAGTTCATTGTACATATTTTCTATTATACCCTCTTCTTTTACAAGAACCTGTGGAGGGAATGTCGGAGAATATATTTCAGCGAATTTGGTAGCTCCAAACTCATCAATCATATGATCAGCAGCCAGTTTACCAACATGTCCAAGACCCGGCAATGCTTCTATGAAAATAGGATTGTTTAATTCAACATTTTCCAAAACAGTTATTTCAGTAGTGTTCATTGATATTACTCCTTATTCATTGCTTCTTTTTTTAATATTCGTCGATATTTACCGTATTTGTCCTCAATAGAAAATTTAGGAGGATATATGACTTTAAGTGGTCCTCCACATTTCGGACAATCCTCTTTTAAAGTATAAATTCCACATTCAGGACATTTATTCATTTTCATCTTCATAAAAATCCAGCTTAATCCAACTCTCTTAAAAATGAACCGTTTCCACCAGATTCATCAACAACTGCAATGCATCTGTCAGCAGCGAGTTTAAGAGTTTTTTCTGCCAGTATATAATCAGTGGATTTGACAGTGATCCTGTATCTTGGTGCACCCACACACTGGACTTTAATTTCCTCTTCCTCATCGCCATTGTCCTCAGCGGCCTTAAGAGCGGAAATAATAACATCCACACCGTCAGGCACAAATGTTTCAATGTCCACGTAACCACTAATATGAACTTCAGGAGGAGTAATGTTCTTTTTTGCCACCTCAGTAATAGCATCAGCCCAATCCTGTGGGATTCCTTCCTCAACTAAAGATTCAGCACCTTCATCAGAAGCAGTTTCGTAAGCACCATAAATATCACCAAAGATATCCATAAGTTCATAACCCACTTCCTCATAGGCCTCATCTAAAGTTTTATCCAATGATTTAGCAGATAATTCCAAGAATTTTTCAGCTTTTTGTTCAATTTTCCAATGTTGGATTTTTTTGGTTCTTTGGTCTTCACGGATTCTTTTTAAAGATGCATCAACATGCCCCTTTTTAGGGTTTACCCTGAGAACACGACAAACGATTTTCTGGTTTTCCCTTACATGATCTCTGATATTTTTAACCCAACCAGAAGATACTTCAGAAATATGA
>CACZNW010000072.1 GCA_902782595.1 uncultured Methanobrevibacter sp.
AATATTAAAAAGATTTGACTTGAAATTAAATGAATGGAATGATAAAAATAGGAATTTCTAAAAATCCCAGAAGTTTTTGAAAGAGCCGGATTTGAAAATTAAGTTAATTTTAATAATAATTAGAAATATAATTATAAATAGTTAACTTATTGAAGGTTTTTATCATGATACCTGGTATGAATAAAAAACAAATGAAACAGATGGAAAGGCAAATGAAAAAAATGGGTATGAAAATGGACGAGCTTGAAGGAGTCAAGCAGGTCATTATCCGTTTTGAAGATAAAGAATTAATTATTGACAATCCTGCAGTAAGCTTAATGAATGTAATGGGGCAGGAAACCTATCAAGTTGAAGGAACAGCCCGTGAAGTGGAACTGGAATATGAAGTGGAAATACCTGAAGAAGATGTTGAAATGGTGGCCAGCAGTGCGGGCGTCAGTGAAGATGAAGCAAGACAGGCTTTAGAGGAATGTAAAGGAGACCTTGCAGAAGCAATCATGAAACTAAACGAATAGATAACAATGACTTTAATAGCACATATTTCGGATTTGCATATTTCAAATTCAGCATTTGACGAGCAGGTTTTTAGTGATGCTGTATCTGAAATTAATAATTTGGGGCCGGACATGGTTATTTTAACCGGAGATATTACTGAAAACGGATATTACACCGAGTTTCAGCAGGCCACCAAATATCTGGGGATGTTTGAAGCACCATTATTCGCAGTCCCTGGAAACCATGACGCTCGTAATTTAGGTTATCAAACCTTTGAAGAGTTTATAGGTGAGAAAAGCTGGAAATTAACAATGGATGATGATTTCACAGTAATGGGACTTGACAGCAGTTCTCCCGATGAAGATAAAGGTCATGTCGGAACTCCTCAGCACATGTGGCTTGAACATCAGCTGGATGAATGCGTAATCAACGAACAGTTTTCCATTGTTGCACTGCACCATCATGTAGTGCCCCTTCCCCAAACCGGCCGTGAACGAAATGTATTGTCTGATGCCGGAGATATTTTAAAAACCCTCACAACTCATGAAGTGGATCTGGTGTTATCCGGACACAAGCATGTTCCGAATATCTGGAAACTTAACAATACACTAATCGTTAACGCAGGTTCCATATCCTCCATAAAGCTTAGAGGTAAAAATAAAAACTCATATAATGTTTATAACATTACTGACAGTGAAATTGAAATTTTCCTCAATGAAGTCAATGGTGAAAAATTCTTATTTGGAAAATATCCGAGAAATATAATTTAAAATAACTTTAAATATTGAATAGTATAAATATATTATACTGAATTGAATTAAATTGTTTAGGTGATATTATGAAAGTGGTCGTAGATGCTTCTAATGTAGCCCATCACATTAAAAATGAAATGGGTCAACCGATGATGTCCAATATTCTTGCAGCTGTTAAAGCATTAGAAGAAAGTGAAGATGAATTTGTAATTATTGCTGATGCATCACTTCGTCATGATATTGATGATAAGGAAAAATTTGCAAAATTGTTGGAAAGTGATAATGTAGAAGAAGTTCCAGCGGGAAATGATGCAGATCATTTTATTTTAGAGATTGCTACTCGTGAAAAAGCAAAAATATTATCAAATGACAAATTCAGAGATTATGCTGCTGAATTCAGGAATATTGCTTCAATGAGAATACCGTTTATAATTGATCATGGTAGACTTACTTTTGGAAAACCAAAAAAGCCTAAAAAAGATAAAAACATCTTGCAACACATCTGTGATGAAATTATTAAGGAATTAAACTTCAAAAAATGGGAAATCTACACTGGTAAAGAAGGACTTGAGATTTCTCCTTTAAATATTGCTAAACAAGCTATCATACGTATAGACAATGAAAATAATGCAGAATCCAAACTGGAAAATATTTTTTCAAAAATACCAATGTTCAATAAAATCGTGGAAATGGTGGATGATGTAGAAATAGCAGCTCCCTATGTGATTTTCGTACTGGTCCATCCTAAAGATTATAAAGTTGCGGTGAAAAATGCAGGTAACATTTCTGTTACAGTGGCCGACAGATTGGGTCTTGAGAAAAAGCCTTTAATCGCAGTGCGTAATGATCTCTTTACAAAACCGGGCACTTTCGAGTTAAACATTCTATTGGCTGATGAAGTAACAGAAACAGCACCATACAATGTTTTAGTACGTGTAAGTGAACATGATGAAGTATTCATTAAAAGAAATTCTAGAAACATAGCAAGTACCATTGCCGGCAGATTAGGGTCATGGAAATTTCCTTTCGTATCTGTAAAACCGGACATGCTTTTGGAAAAACCTGGTGAATTTGAAATCGAATTGGAAAAAGGAGGCAATCTGGATGGTTAACAGCTTAACAAAGTCAGTTATTAAGCTTACAACAAAACTCAACCCCATTGCCGTTGGAACCAAATTCTATCCAACAAATTCACTTGAAACTGAGTATGTGGAGTTATTCAATTATACTAATACAATACTTTTCGAATTGGATAAGGCTGAAATTACATCAGACACTATCCTGGAAAACCTTATCCGTGATGTGGGTGCTGAAAACCTTCCAAAAGACTATACATTCCATGAATTAAAACCTGCTGAAAATAAAATAGAAGAATATGCACTGGTAAGCAATATCATTATGGGAAGTGACCGTTATTTTTATATTGAACTTCCGCATCCCTCCCGTTTAATTGATATTTTCGTTAAAATCATTCAAAATGAGAAAGGAGAAATTGTGGAAAAAACAGACACTGAACTCGTTGCTAAAATGTTGAGTAAAAACGATGCAATACGTGTAGCTATTGAACTGATTGGTATTGGACTTTCAGAAGGAATTCAGATAATATCTGCAGTTGGAATGACTGGTGCTGCTTCAATTGAGCGTGCAATTCACTACACTCAGCTCGTTGGAAGTTTTCCGGGGATTGCATTTACTAAATTGGGTGGGGAATATGCACTCGTATTTGATTCACCCTTCCTGCTTCAGGAATCAAGACCTGTTAATCTGGACAATTATCTTTTCATCGATTTAATCGATTCCACTAAATTCATCCAAAAATACGGCAGAAACCGTTTAGTGGAACTGATGACTGGAATTAAAAATTTCATTGAAACAGAATGTGAGGGGGAACTGGAAGGTTATCGTGAAGGTGGAGATGATTTTATTGCAAGATTCCCATCTAAAGATTTGGCTATTCGTGCGGGATTGGATGCAGCATGGTTTGCACTTGAAAATGATGCTAAAATCAGAGCGGGTATCGGACGAAGCAGACGTGAAGCCGGTGAACGTGCTCAAATGGTTGACGATTTGCCGTCTACAACTCCGCTGTCTTTAGTTGTTTTTGAGCTGGCAAACGGATTGTATGCTTATAACATACCGTCTGAATTTACAAGAACTTTAATTAATCTTATTGAAAATCAAAAACCGAAATTAATCGGTATTTTTGCATTTGTATTTATATTTGCATATCTGATGTCAGTTCTGGGATTGGGTATGTTCAGTATTCTGGGGGTTATTTTAGCTCTGGTATATGCACTTGTTGCATGATAAATTTTAAGGGAAATGAATATGAGACGGAAAAAAGATGATAAAAGGGTTTTAAGACCGGGAAATGGTCATCAATCTACTTCCAGACTTAAAAGAATGAGAATGAATAATAATAGAAATAATCGTTCATTTCTCTCTAATAATAGAAATAGGTCTAATAGAAATAGGCCTAATGGAAATAGGAAAAGATCCAAATCAAATAATAAACTGGTCTTTTTCATGATTTTTGCATTGGTTGCATTTGTTATTGGTGCAGGAATTGGTGTTTCACTAAGTTTGGATGACGGCAGTAGTGATGAACCTCATTTTGAAAATGTTACAAAGGAGATGACTACAAATTTAAATGACACTCCTGATCTTGATTACGACAGTGAAGATGAAGTAGATTTTAATGAAAATAAGACTTCTCAATTTAATGTTGAGGCACAATATATTGAGGAATAGGGACTTTCTGTGATATTTATGGATTTTATTAAAGAACTTGATGGAGGATTTTCTGTAATAGAAAATCTTAAAGTATCAGGAGTTAGAGAAGGAAAATATGGAGTAAGTATTATTGTTTCACCAAACAGTACTGCTTCAGCAGTTTTCACATCAAATAAAGTTGTTGCAGCTCCTGTTAAGTATACAAAAAATATTCTTAAAAAAGGAATTATTTCAGCTGTTTTTGTAAACAGTGGAAATGCCAACTGTTTTACTGGTGAACAGGGTTTAAAAGATTGTGAAACTTTGGTTGAATTGGTATCTAAAGATTTAAAGATTCCAAAAGATGAAATTGCCATTTCATCAACCGGAGTTATCGGCCGTGAAATGCCGATTGACATTATTTCCAAAGTGGCATATGAATCTTTATCCAAACTTGGAAACAATCCCGAAAACTCTCTTGCAGCTGCAAAGGCTATCATGACAACAGATACATTTCCAAAAGAATGCGCCGTTGAAGTTACATTAAAAACAGGTGAAAAAGTTAAAATTGCAGGCATAACCAAAGGAAGCGGAATGATCGCTCCAAACATGGGAACAATGCTGTCATTTATAGTAACCGATGCAGTAATTCCTGCAGGTGAAATTAAAAAGGCATTAAGAAATGCAGCGGATATCAGTTTCAACATGATTGTCGTTGACGGAGACGAAAGTACAAACGATACATGTCTTATGATGGCAAACGGCGCATCCGGTGTTGAGGTAATGCATGATGGAAAAATCGATTCAAACTTCCAGGAAGCTTTAAATTACCTGTGTATTAGCTTGGCTCGTAAAATGGCTCGAGATGGTGAAGGAGCTACAAAATTCATTGAAGCCAACGTATATAATGCACGAAATGAAGAGGATGCAAGACTGGCTGCAAAATCAATCATATCTTCAAGTTTATTTAAATCAGCAGTATTTGGAGGAGACCCGAATTGGGGAAGAATTGTCTCAGCAATAGGATACTCAGGATGCGATTTAAATCCGGATATAATAACAATATCAATTGCTGATGATACAGATGAGGTTGATTTAGTTAAAAATGGTGAAATATTGGCATTTGAAGACACTCCATATCTTGAAAGGGCTGAAAAAATAATGCAGTCTAAAAATATTACTGTAAATATTGACATGGATTTGGGTGATGGTGAAGCTACCGCATGGGGTTGTGATTTAACATATGATTATGTCAAAATCAATGCAGAATACACCACTTAAAGAAAACCTTTAAATACATTGAAAACAAATATTTTTTTGTTATAGATTTAATTCTAATTTTTGTAATGATAAAATTTTAAGGAGGGGAAAATATGGCAAAAGTTAAAGGAACTAACAGAAGAACCAGACAAAAAAGAAGTTATAC
>CACZNW010000073.1 GCA_902782595.1 uncultured Methanobrevibacter sp.
ATATATCATCTGATTTTCAAAGAAAAAAGAGAACAATTTCTGGCAGCATAATGATATCTGGGAAGTATATAGCAAAAAACACTGTTGGCATGTAATTTTCATTAAAACAAATGTCAGTAAATTGCCTTTCATTAAAAACGTATATATTATTAGAGAAATTAAAGTTAATGACTAAGTATATTTAGCATGAAAATTATATTATAATATGCTTTAAAAATAATCAAATTAACGTAGGTAATTATCATGACTAGAACAAAGAGACTTATTATTGCGATACTCATTGTTATTTTCATTGGTTTGGTATCAATAATTGCCGGAGCACTATTCCTGGGACATGAAAGTGAACTTACTCAGGGAGATAGGAACATCCTTGTATGTGCAATCGACGAAAGTGAAGACCGGCCGGGAATGGGCGCATGTGACATGGCTTTTATTGTTAACTTGGAAAATGGTACTCTTAAAAATTATTCCGCCGTATATCCTGGAGGAATGACTCACCCAACGGCAGAAGAGCCACAGGAAGCACAACAACAGGGTGCAGGATCTGCACTGCTGCTTCATGATGCATTCTGGGATGCGGATAATGCTAAAGGAATGCAATATGCAAAAGAGATAGTTGAATACAGAACAAACAATTCAATTGATTCTGTTGTTGCAATCAACAGTAAGGCATTGGATGCAATACTTTCAGCAGCCGGGCCACTGGAAATTGACGGAGAAATAACTAATGCAAGTGGTATCGATATAATCCGTGAGGAAGACTGGGGAAATGGAATGTCTCGGGGAGATGCAGTAATGGGCATTGTTAAAGCTGCAGCAAAAGCAGCCTCAAAAGATCCAGATATTAAATCTGCTATGATTAATGCAGCACTTGACCAGTATTCCAAAGGAAACATTATCATGGATAATGAAGGAGACTTTGCCGGATTATTGGCATCAAGAGGGTTTGATTCTGTATTTTAAACCCTTTTTCTTTAAATTTTTGGTTCTAATTTTTTAATGAATAAGCCCATAAACATCACAACCAATGGGAAAAACACAGTATAAATCACCAGTAACAGTTCTGAAGAAATAATGTCTCCCATTACAGTGGAACCTGCCATAAGCATAATCAGACTTATCACCGGAGCCAGAATAGCTATAAATGTATAGATTAGAATAAATGAATTTAATTTCTGGGAAAATTCCTTTAACTTAATCTGCATGTCAAAGGAAATGTCTTTTGCAATAATCTCCAGGCTGCCAGCCAGATTTCCTCCGACTCTTAAGGTACCTACAATCTGGTGAATCGCTCGGGACAGTCCTTCCGATTTCACCCTGTGTGCCATTTCAATAAGGGCATCTTCTGTTGATTTGCCGAATTTGATTTCCTCAAGAACACGGTTGAACTCCCGTGATAGGGATCCGTAATTGGCATTTCTGATTGTGATTAAAGCATCATGAAGACCTCTTCCGGCTTTCAATTCTATGCTCATGTGTCTTAATGCATAGGGAAGTTCCCGGTTTAAATCAGAGTATCCTCTCTCCTCTTTCATCTGAGGATAATATAAAAGAAAGATATAACTCATTACAATCAATACCAGATACATTCCACTAATCTCTAAACTTGTTAAAACACTCAACACTATCAATATAACAAATAATAATACAATTATTGGTTTTTTTAATAGATAATACAGTAAACTGCCACGTATTTCATCAAATCTGCTCTCCTTTTTTGAAAGTGATGTATCAATGTCCAGATTCAGTTTGACAAATATTACCGAATCGATTTTTTTGCTATGCTGCTTTTGGTCTTTTTCATGAGTGAATGATAAATTCCTAAAAAAATTAATTAGGGATAATATGCATCCTCCAATTAATATAAAAAAGTTATTGAACATTTAAATCACCTGTTTAAAATAATCCTGTTTAAAACTTTTTGCGGATCTTTATAGTAGAGTTCTATAACGCTGTTGACTCCATCTACGGAACGGATATTCTGATTAATCATGTGTTTTAAAACGATTTTTCTGTTTTCAATTTCACTTTGAAGATCAGTAATGGTTTTCCCACTTAAGTTGCCTATCTGCTGTAGGGTGCTGCTTGTTATACTGACATTTTCAATCAGGTCCCTTTCGGGATTCCATTGAAATATCTTATTCAGCTGAACAGTGCCCTCTTCCATTCCAACCACCTCTGCAACTTCACTTATTCTTCTGAATGAAACCCCTGATGGAGTATAGATTCTATTCTGCATGATGATAAAGTTAATTGCCTGAATCATAATTTCGGGTACTGACATAGGTTCGTTTGTCAGTCTTGTTATTGTTTCACGTGCATCATTTGAGTGCAGTGTACCGAAACCCGAATGGCCTGTATTTAATGCTGTAAAAAGGGTTATTGCTTCATCTGCCCTTACTTCTCCAACGATTATCCTGTCTGGGCGTTGCCTTAAGGAATTCTTAACCAGGTCGTTCATTGTCAGTTCCCCTTTGCCTTCAACGTTTGGAGGTCTTGTTTCCATTCTGATGACATGTTCATGTGGAATTTGAAGTTCCAATGTGTCTTCAATGGTTATTATTCTTTCATTGGGATTGATAAATGCTGAAAGGGCATTTAATGTGGTTGTTTTGCCTGAACTTGTTCCGCCGGATATTATTGCATTTGCTGATTTGACTCCAAGTCCGTCAATACATAACCATAAAAACCCTGCAAGGTCAAGTGAAATTGTTTTGGAATTGATTAAATCAATGATTGTTAAAGGATCCCTTCTGAATTTACGCACGGTAAGTGACGGCCCGTCGGGTGATACGGGGGGTATGGTTGCATTAACTCTTGAGCCGTCCATCAGCCTTCCGTCTAAAATAGGAGATTCCTGATCTATTCTTCTGTTAATCTGCCTTGCAATTGTATCAATCAGGTCTCTGATTTCCTGCTCGTCTTTAAAGTGAATATTGGTTTTCATCATACCGTATTGTCGGTGGTAAACGAAAATAGGTTTTCCAGTTCCAATAATCATAATCTCTTCGAGTTCATCGTCCTGGATTAGAGGGTCAATTTCCCCATATCCGACAATGTCTCTTAAAAACCTTTGGGAGAGGTCATTCAAATAGTCATTTGAAATATTCCTGTTTGGACCGTTCCCGCTTAACCTTAAATACAGAAAATTTCTGATGTCGGTTAATAATTTTCCTTCGCTGACCTGATAATTCTCTCCGGTTGACATAGCTATGTCCACCAGGTTTTCACGCATTTCTCCTAAAAGAATTTTTTCTTCGGGAGTATAATTCTGTTTTATTACTTCATATTGTGGTAATATATCATCTTTCATAATTTCACCAATGGCGATTTTTTAGTTTATACTTACCAATTAGTATTACTAACATATATACTTTTTATTACTTTTGAAAGCATTATTAGCAATATAAGACAATATTTTAACATCAAAACAATTTTGAGGTGATTTTATCTTAAAAATCGATGAAAAAATCAAATCACTTGAAGAATGTGAAAACTGCAGGGATGTCCAGATTAAAAAGTTTTCACCGCTGAAAGATGTGGTTGGCTTGGATAGTATCAACGGAGAATACATGAAGTGTGCATGTGGAAAACGACCCATTGATATTGTGATGAGTCATATTCTAAAAATCATGATGGAGGAGGATATTGTTCCCGAAACCGCAACGTTAAGGCGCAACTCTCCGGTACCCCTTTCAGGGTTTTACTACAGCAGCCTAAATCCTCAGTTTATCGGGGAGAAATCATTGATTCTTCTGCACCCTGATTTTACAAAGGAAGTGGCATCAAGATTAATAAGTGAAGTTCCAGAGGTAAAATGTGTACTTAAAGGAAGTCCGCAAATTACCGTAGGGCAGCGGGATAAAATCTCCGATATCAGTCACTTTGAAATTCTTGAAGGCGATGACACACAGATAAATGTCATGAGGACATTGCTTGGAGATAAAATAGTCATTGTAAAAAAACAGTCAAAACATCACATAGAAGTTGCAATGACAACGGAAGACAAACTGGTCAGACTGCATAACTATCTCAACAATAATAATATTAAAAAAGCGACTGCAATAGATGGAATGTGTGGACTTGGAGCATTGGGAATATATCTGCTGAAATGCGGGTTTGAAAAAGTCATATTCAATGATGTAAATCCGGAAATGATTGATGCTTTAAAATACAATCTGGAGATAAACGGTATTTGTGAAGGTTATGAAATATTCAACTGTGCATTTGAAGATTTGGAAGTTGATAATGCTGATTTATGTGTAATCGATGCATTTCCGGGGGTTGATGTTGTTGAAATCGTAAAAAAAGCTGAAGAACTAACCGATAATGTGGTTATTATATAGTTGCATTGAAATAATCTTCGTATTCCTCAGTAACTATTGATAATAATTTTTAAATATTGTAATTCCTATTGGTTCGGTGATTTTGGATTTGGAATCATGTTTTTGAAAAACATTTTCCTATGCAAAGGATTTGTTCATGAACTCAATGTTTTCAAAGTTTAATACCGTTTCATCATAACTATTATTCTTTAAATATTTTATTAATATCTAATTATTATGCCTTTCTGAAAGGTTTATTTTAATTTTTGTCATTTTAATCACCTAAATAAACATTTGCATATAGATAATAATGGCCGGAACAATCAAAACACCCATTAAATGTGACTTGCCGATACCTATATAATGAGGCAGCATTCCCATGGCGGTTGAGGTTATCAGAGCCAGTGTCATATAAAAAACAGGAGCTTTGTAATAGAAAACGAACAGGTACAGTATTGCAATCTGAAGTAAAATTACTCCAATTGACAGTTTACGGTAATTGACACATCCCATCAGTCTGGAAAATGAATCTCCCAACTTCAATGACAAAACAAGTGAAACGGATACGGCTATCAATGATGCAAATATAAAAATTGCCAGATGATTCAAACCCATTTCAAAAATCAAATAGGACATATAAACTGCTATTCCGCTTCGTGGATTTCCAATAATATAAATTGCAATCAGGGAAAACAGACAATCTGAAATATTCAGGCCTGATGTAGCAAGCAGGAAATTGACTGTATCGTCGTCGTCATTGTCGTTTGTACCGCTTACTGCCTGAGCTATTACAGTTCCCTGTGCAGGTCCGAAACCCGGAAGAAAACCTAATATTGCTCCGGTTATTCCTCCTGCAAAAATGCTCTTGAATTTATTATAGTCAATATTCAGTTCATAGAACGGGTTTTGATGTGGTATTGATGAGGAATCATTTAAACTGAATAGTATGGTGCTTATTCCGAAAAGGCCTGAAAAGGTACACATCAGTGTGATTCCTGAGCTTATGGGTGTTTGAAATATAATCCAGCCGAGAATTCCTGAAAGCACAAACAGCAGTAGGGACCATAAAAAGTCTCTTGAATTGCCTGTCAGATTATATGTTAAATAAATTGAAGCTACGAGAAGTATTATCCATGTGAACGGTTTGGACAGGTCATGTAAAATCGGAAGGGCGATTGCAAAGATTGGAAGCATAAGTATCGTCACGATGATTGCTCCAAATCCTCCGACTGATACTATTCTTATTACTTCCTTTGACCTTCCCTGAAGCACCATTCTGTGTCCCGGCAGGATTGATGTGGCCGTACCTTCTTGTGGTACTCCTAAAAGCATTGAGGGAACGAATTCTATGAGGGCATGAGCAATGGACATCGAAACCATAAGTACGCATAAAAATTCGGGAGACACTATCGTTAACAGGAATGTTGATGATGCAAACAGTATTGCTCCAGCGGTGTTCACGTGTATGCCGGGTATCATTCCTGTTGTTGTTCCAATTGCTATTCCTATAAAACATGCTATAATTAATTCTATCATACTTATTAGTTGTATAAACTATAATTTATACTTTGTTTAAGCCATTAGGTAATATTTACTTTGTTTTAATAAATTTGGTCGATATTAATAAATTTATATGGTTTTAAAATTTTCAGTTAATTATAAATGTTGGTAAAGTGTTAATATAGTAATATGTCCAAGTTAAAAAAAGTGGGAGTTCTTTTAATTGCACTGTTTGTCGGAGTGCTTTTGATTTCATTTTTGGTAGGTTCGGCAGTTAATTTAATCTTTCCTCCTTCCCAGGCGGTTTATGGTGATGAAATCGTTGAGGATATTGGTGGAGATAATGCATTGGTTGCAACTTTGAAAGATTGTGTGGTGACTAAAAGTGAAGATATTTCCGACGGCAACTTTAAAACATCTCTGGGGAGAAATCTGGATTGGAAAAATGCAAAAAACATTAGTTATGTAGATACTTTCGGAAGAAAAGGTTATATGATTGTATGGAAAGACTCTGCCCAAAACTATGATTTTCTTTCAGCCAATAATGGGACTGCATATATTTCAGATTATCTGGATTCAATGGATGGCCTGTGCTTTCTCGTTTATTTTCCCGAAAAGGATGCAGTGTATGGGATAATTTTAGCTACTGACAATATTCAATATTCAGAATCTCAGCTTATGTATAATATTTTGAATCTGGATAAATCAGACTATTCAACAACTTATCCTACATCAACTTACTCTTCTTCAGGAAGTTCCGGCGGCACTTCAGGCCATTATCACACTACAGTGCCCGACAGATATTCATTGTCCAGAAGTGATCCTGGAGCTTATTATGACCATTATGAGTATGGGGACAATTATGCTATTGATGACTATCTTGAATCCGAAGGTTTTGATTAGTAGATATTTAAATAGTATTTTTAACAACTTAATAATATGAATAGGAAAATCGTCATCATTCTAGCAATAATTGCAGTCTGTATTCTGCTTGCAGGTCCGGTTGCTGCAAAGCAGAAAGTAAAGGTAAAAATCTCAACTGATGACTGTGTAATTAAAAACAAGGGATATATTACAATCAAACTGGTTGATAAAAAGGGCAGGGAAATTAACTCCAACGGCATGGTTAACTATACTATTACAGATAAAAACGGCAATTATAAATGGAAATATAAATCATATAATGGCGGAATCCGGGAAAAATATGATGTTGGCAAATACAAGGTTAAAGTCAAATTTTTCGGAGATTCAAAGTACAAAAAAGCCTCAAAAACAAAAAATATTAAAGTAAAGGACAATTTTGACCCATATACATATTACGAAAATCACAACTGGGGCTTGAACCAGGAAGTCGATGATTATTTCGATTACAATTACTGGAATGAGGAAATTTACGATGATGTTGATGACCCTGAAAATGAGGCATGGGACATTTAGCAATGGTGTGTCGGGAAATTCGATAGTTATTTCTTCAGACACTCTAATGCTGATAGTGTGATGTGTTTTTTCTTCTGTAGGGATGTTTTTTATATAATCTGTTTGGATTTTTTGAAGTTTGTAGTTGGGATTTTCTAAATATTTAAATATGATAAAAGTCTAATATTGATATATTGTTTAGGTTAACCTAATTTTTTTTATATGAATTTGCAGTTAGGTTATAGATTCTTTTTTGTTATGATATTGAATGTATTTATCAAATTCCAACAATGGGTGAGTAATTAATGAAAAAATTAATTGTAGGATTGGCAGGAAACCCTAATGTGGGTAAAACAACAGTATTCAATCAGTTAACGGGTATGCACCAGCATGTAGGTAACTGGCCCGGAAAAACTGTTGAAAGAGCGGAAGGTCATTTTACTCATGGCAATTATGAATATGACCTTATTGATCTGCCCGGAAATTATGCTTTAAGTGCTCATTCCATTGAAGAAATTGTATCAAGAGATTTTATTGTGGATGATGATTCAGATGTAATTGTCAATGTGGTTGATGCGGCCAATCTTCAGCGTAATTTATATCTGACAGTTCAAATGATGGAACTTGATGCCAACATGATTTTAGCACTTAACATGAATGATTTTGCTAAAAAAAGGGAACATTATATAGATATTGATTTAATGAGTGAACTTTTGGGATTTCCTATAATTGAGATTAACGCAAAAACAAAGGATGGGTTTGAGGAATTATTGTCCGCTGTTGAAAAACAGGCTGCAAAACCTATAAATACCAGTGAAAAACTGGCTTATGGGGCTGAACTTAAAGAACACCTTGAAGATATTCAGGCATTAATAGAACAAGATGAAAATTTACTGGATGTTCCTTCAATCTGGACGGCGATAAAATTATTGGAAAAGGATTCAATTGTTATTCAAAAAGTTCAGAAGTCTTCGATTGGATCAAAAATCATGATTGAAATAGATAAGGTAAGTAAACACCTTAATGATATTTATCAAGAGGGGTCTGAAGAGGTTATTGCAAATGCAAGATATGCATTTATCGATGGTTTGGTTGCTGAAGCAGTTGATAAACCCGACATCGAAAAACCAACGACTTCAGATAAAATAGATAAAATTTTAACCAACAGGATTCTGGCCATTCCGATTTTTCTTGTCATAATGTGGGTCATGTTTCAGATAGTATTCACTATCGGTTCGCCTATGCAGAAATTCCTGGAAGTTGTTTTCAAGCAATTGGCAGTAATGGTGTGCCCGGCAATTCCAAATCCTTTTTTAGCCTCATTTATTGAAAAGGGAATTTTTGGTGGAGTATGTGGAGTTTTATCATTTTTACCAATTATTTTCTTGATGTTTTTGTGTTTAAGTATCCTGGAAGACTGCGGATATCTTGCAAGAGCTGCTTTTACTTTGGATTTGCTGATGCATAAATTGGTGGGACTTCATGGGAAGGCATTCATCCCGATGATTTTGGGATTTGGCTGCGGAGTTCCTGCGGTAATGGCAACACGAACTATGGAAAATGAATCTGACAGGCTGCTTGCCATGATGCTTATCCCATTCATGTCATGTACTGCAAGACTGCCTATTTATGCGATTTTTACAGCGGCATTTTTCCCGGATAATGCGGGTACTGTTTTATTGGCGATGTATCTGCTGGGCATTCTTGTGGCGCTGGTGGTTGCGGCCATTCTTAAAAGAACTATATTTAAAGGAATGTCTGCACCATTTGTTATGGAGCTTCCGACATATAAGTTACCGTCTTTAAAGGGTATACTGATTCATACCTGGGAAAAAGTTAAAGGGTTTATTAAAAAAGCCGGAACAATTATTCTGGCTGCCGTGATAATCATGTGGGTGTTAAGTATTTTCCCGTTGGGTGTAGCTTATGGCTCTCAGCAAAGTTTACTGGGTATGATAGGTTCTGCAATTGCACCAATATTTAAACCTATTGGTTTTGGAACATGGCAGGCTGCTGTGGCAATTGTTGCCGGATTGCTGGCTAAGGAGGCTATTGTGGGTACTTTAGGTACATTGGGCGGTCTTGATGAAGATGATGAAGATGGAATTATTAGGCTGGTTCATGATGTTTTCACTCCATTGTCAGCATTCTCATTTATGGCATTTTCACTTTTATATATTCCATGTTTTGCTGCTCTTGGAACTATTAAACAGGAAACCGGTAGTTGGAAATGGCCATTAATCATGTCTGCAATTACATTAGTCACTGCTTATGTTGTATCATTCCTAATTTTTAACATCGGCGGATTATTGGGTTTTGCTTAACATAGTATTTTTTAAATTTTTAG
>CACZNW010000074.1 GCA_902782595.1 uncultured Methanobrevibacter sp.
CAAATATATTCAGGTATCCTACAGATTATCCGGTGAAGAAACATTGAAACGTGAAATCACTCCGTTGCTTCGCATACCTGACAAATATGAATCCCTACTGATAACAACTGAAAATCATGATTTTTCCAAAGACGGAGTCAAGCATCTAAACATAATTGATTTTTTATGTGGAGATGATGTATAAAAATTCATAACACGTTCATATAATGGTTGGGAAAAAATACTTATTTCTCAATCATACTTTTAAGTCTATCAATGTCTACCTTATCATGTTCAGTTCGTTTCAAGTTAATTTTTCTAGTTTTTATATTAAAAAATCACCACGTGCTCCTTGAACACGGGCATCAACAATATTGTCATTGATTCGGAAATCCCGGACACTGCCGTCCCGGCATAGATTTCACCATGCTTTAGATGATTCACATCATCTAACTTTTTTATATTTTTCAACGTCCGCTAAATCTGACTCGAAACTCATTAGATAACTTTCTATTTTAATTCACATTAATATAACTTATTAATCGTGATGAAGCATGAATTTCAGCATTAAATCCGTTAAATATTAATAGGTACTTTTTATCAAATATACAATTATGAAAATATTAGCTTTAAACGGTAGTCCGAGAAAAAATGGTAACACCAATCGTGTATTGGATGAAATGATTAAAGGCTGTGCTGAAAACGGTCACGATGTTGAAAAGTACTTTTTAGACAGGTTGGATATTAATCCCTGCAGTGGCTGTGAAATCTGTGCCAAAGGAAAAGACTGCAGATTTGAAGATGACGGAGCTGAAATCATCGACAAATTGGCAGATGGTGCAAGTTTAATAGTGGCTTCACCTATATACTTCGGTCAGATGACCGCTCAACTCAAAACAATAATCGACAGGTTCTATTCAGTCTTCAATAATCCTGACAAACATTTTAAAGGCAAAGTGGCTATAATACTCACCCACGCATATCCCGGTGATGATTTTTACAGGCCATATATGGATTTGGTAAAAGCCCAGCCGTTTGAAAACAACACTGAAATGGAAGTTGTCGATACTCTGGAAGTCGGTGGTGTCAAATTCATTGGTGATGCAGATAAAGCACAAGATGCTCTTAAAAAAGCATATGAAATAGGATTGAAATTTTAATCCTATTTTATACTATTTCTGTTGAGATTTAATTCTCTTTTCCAATTGATATGGTGGACAATTTAAATATTGGTTAATTCAAATAATTATCTATGAAAAAGTCCAAGCAGGCAATTTATTTATTGCTGATTTTCACCACCCTGATGGATATAATATTGCTGTGTTACATAACATTCTATCCTACTTCTTTACAATTCAGTCGTGCTGTTTTTTCTTTTGATTTGATTTTATGTATTGTATTGTGGATAGAGTTTATCTACAGTTATAAACATTCAAATGATAAAAGAAAATACCTTGAGGATAATTTTTTAAGTATCATAGGAATGCTTCCGGTCGATTTTGTTTTTTTAAGGGCATTGAGGTTAATTAAACTTTTTCACTTAATTAGAGTATATGTTCTTTCAAAGGATGACGAGGAATTAATTTCCAACTTTTTGAGAAGAACATATCTTGACAAGATAATTGTAATTGCCATTCTTTTTATTTTCATTTGCACTGTTTTAATCCGCGTTGTAGATTCCAATATAAATAATATACATACTGCGGTCTGGTATATTATTGTTTCCATGACCAGCACGGGTTATGGGGATATTGTCCCGGCTACAACCTCAGGATATGTTATCGGAGCGGTTGCAATGATTGGGGGAATTATGATATTTTCAACAATCACTGCCGTAATCTCATCAATATATGTATCAAAGATAAGTAGACACAACCATGACAGTCTGGAATCAAAAATAGATGATTTGACCGCCGAAATTGATGCATTAAACAAAAAAATAGATGAACTGAAAAAAGATAAAAAGGAAAATTAGTTTTTTCAATTATAACCGTTTGTAAATCAATGCAATTGCCAGAATATTGTGGACAAAATAAATAAAAAATGGGATAAAAGATTATCTTATCCTGTTGTAAATAAATGCTCCAACTGTAATAATCAGGAATGCAGTTATTATAATTGCTCCATTTTCGATAACATTAACCAGAGAACTGCCAACTGATTTCAGGAATGATAAAATCGCCTGAAGTAATGAGATTATCTGATTGATTAAATCCAAGATGAAATCAATTAGACTGAACAGCCATCCCAAAAGTTGCTGTATAAGTGAGATGATTGCGGATATGAGTCCTACAATTAAATCTATAATCTGCTGTATAAGTGAGATGATTGTGGATATGAGTCCTGCAATTAAATCCATAATTGACCCGATTAGATGTAAAAGCTGGTCAACGGCAGTCAGTATAACACCAAATAACTCCAAAAGCCCGGCAAGTCCTTCCCATATCGATCCAAGCATATCTAAAAGTTGTTCAAGAGCATCTATCAAAGACTGAATTTCTGTCATTAAGTTTTCAAACAGATTTTCCAGTTCCTCAAGAGCATTGGTAATCATTAAAAATGCATTTGTTAATGTGTCTATAAGAGGTTTCCATGCGTCATAGAGTGAATTGGCAAGGAAAGCCAAATAATCATATAATCCATCCAGGAATGTGGCATTTGTTTCATTATCGATCGGCTCAGTTACTTTTGTAATGTTGGTTGTATTTGTGGCATTTGTTGAATTTGTTACATTAGTTAAATTATTTGTCTGATTTATGTGTTTTTCAACATCATTGATTGTTTTAAATGATACTTTATATGCAAAATAATTTGATTCATTGCCGGACACGGACTTTAAAACTTCAAAATCAAAAACGGCTTCAGTATGGTTGTTTATTTTAACGACTTCATGGTCGCCTACTTTTTCGTGTGAATCCTCAACCGCTTCACCGACACGGGAACTGGATGAACCGGTTTTTACAATATCGGCAATTATTTTTCCAATATGGCCTGTTGAATTCTGTTTGTAGCATTCAATTATTGCCAGTTTCAGTGTGTTTGAATTGCTGGCCTTTGATGTAGAGACACGTTTGAATTCATCTCCTGAACATGCAGGTGATTTTGAATAATCAAGAATAAACCCTCTAAACCCGTCGCTAAACTTGATGTCATTTCCCTTTCCTTTAGCTAAAATGTAGTTCTTTTTGGATTTGTGGTCCGTTTTGTTTTTATGTTTTATCTTGTCCTTGTCGGATATAGGGTTATCCTGTGTCTTGTTATCATCCGTTGTATTTTTATCGACATTTTCATCTTTATCGATTGTTTTGTCATGATCTGTTGTATTGTTATCGTCATGTGTGGCATTGTCCGCCACGACAATGCTTAAAAAACAAAAGGAAATTAATATAACAAGAATCAGTGTAACAATTTTTCTGTTCATATTATGCCTCTATAATAATAATTTATATTTTTCGCATATATTAAGATTATGGCAATTTCAGTTGATACAAGGATATAATTTTCAGTTGGTTGCGGTTACTTTAAATTTTAAATAGTATTATCTAAAAATATATATCTATCAAGCAGTTTAGGTTATGTGATAAATATGAATTTACGTGAAATTATAGTGGACGCTATTAAATATCCCGTCAGTGATATTCGAAAATTTTTAATATTCTGTGTTTTAATTATTCTAATGAGTTTATCAACAGTTCTTCCATCATATGGCCTTAAAGATGGTACATTAGCTATTATTTTGAGCCTTGTGACTTTAATTGTTTCATTTATAGTTTTAGGCTACTCAGTTGATGTCATTAAAGGCGGAACTGAAGGTGATAATACACTTCCTGATTTTGATTTTGTAAAACAGTTTGTAATGGGCATTAAGGCATTTATTTTGGAGATAATCTATTTCATCATACCTGCAGTCATTGTCATAATTGTTGCTTCCGCAAGCGGACTGTTTTCCTCATTCACTCAAATCGTATACGGCAGCATTGATGCCATGGCTGATGGTGCAAACAACCTGACCATGATAATGGCGGCAATTCCCAAATCAGCACTGAACACATTCACCAATTCGCTGACCATTACTTTAATTGTTGCAATTGTCTTATTTATCATATTTTCACTGATGTCATTTACAGCACTGGTAAGGTTTGCAAAATCCGGAAGCGGGACCGAAGGTCTGAGATTCAGACAAATAATAAGGGACATGTCAAAAGTAGGATTTGTAAAGATTATAGTTACTCTGATTGTAATTTATATAATTGCACTGGTTTTGGCAACTGTCATCGGAATGATTGGACTTATTCCATATGTCGGCGTTTTCATAGGTATTTTTGTTGGAGTGCCGTTTATAATGCTGTTTTTAGACAGAGCTATCGGTTTATTATATGCTGATGCATAATATTAAACCATATTCTTTTTTTATTTGTGTTTTTGATATTAAATCAAAAATTATTATTATACATTATCTTCATAAATATAATAAGATAACATGTTTTCAAATCTTAAAGATAAACTCACGGGCGATAAAAAGATATGGATATTATTTTTAATATTATTTATTTGTAATGTCGCCCTGTTTATTAATCTGTTTGCTTATATGATTATTGTTGAGCATGTGAAGGTAGAAGTTGTCCATGATATTGTTACAATCATCTCAGCAATCATAATTTTAGGTTTTATCTCGACCAGGCTCACGAAACTTAAAGAACAGACTGACGGATCAGTCTACGAAATAGGTTATCTGATTATTATGGGTTTGTTAAGCCTTACTATATCTTATTTTAATAAATCAGCTAATGGGGAATCATTATGGGCTCCGTTTCTGGAAATGTTTAGAATGCTGTCTGTAGTTCTGATTTTAACATATCTGGCTACCAAATCTAAAAGTTTTCAGGCAATAGTCAGAGGTGATAATTCCCGCAAAACCCTAATCTGGCAGATTATCATATGTTCCATTCTGGGAATTCTTGCATCATATTTCACTATGGATATTAATGGAATTCCAGCCAATTCAAGAGGATTGATTGTAATGATATCTTCAATGCTTGGAGGACCCTACGTCGGAATACCTGTAGGAATAATATCCGGACTCTGGAGATATGGTATGGGAGGCCCCACAGCCCTGGCATGCTGTGTTGCTACAGTAATGGCGGGGATTGTTGGAAGTCTCGTTTATAGATGGAACGGTGGTGAATTTTTAAAACCCTATCTGGCCGGACTTTTAATGTTTTTATACAGTGGCTTTGACATGTTTCTCATAGTCATATTGACTCCCCGACCTGATGGAGTCATCATTGCCAACTCCCTTTACGCTCCAATGACCTTTGGTGCCGTTCTTGGAATGCTGCTATTTACCCTGTTTTTAGGTGAGAAAAAAGATGAAGCAAAAGCCGATGATGAATTAAAACAAACTGTCAATGACAGTACTGATGAAATCCCGGCCAATGGTGATGTAAACTCTGAAATGATACTTGAAATGTCACGGGAACTAAATGAATATAAGGATAAAGTTGACAGACTGGAGAAGGAATTGAGTGACCTTAAAAACAGGTTGTGAGTGATTATGTATTTGCCGTGGAACATTATAGTGGGCAATCTCATTTCATTGTTTGCCGGAATTTTTGTAATCCTCAGTCTGTGGGTCAATGATGACAAAAAAGCCTACAGGTATCAGATATTCAACATGTTTATATTGATATTTGCATCATTTTTCTTTGATTCATATGTGGGTGTTGTTGTGATGACAATAGTCACAATAAGGCTGTATATGGTTTATAAAGATAAATTTACCCTTCATTGGGCAATATTTTTCACTATCCTGTCCACGATAATTGGTTTTGCAGTAAACAATCTGGGGGCAGTTGGATTAATTCCAATAATTGCAACGATTCAAATTACACTGTGCAATTACATTTGCAGGGACATCAAATGGATTAAACTCAGTTTCATCATTAACGAATCTTTCTATGCAATCTATTTCTGGTGCGTATTTGATTTCACATCAGTAATTATACAATTCGTCACCGTCTCGGTGGGATGTATTTCCTATATCAGACTGGTTCGTGAACGTAAACTGAATATTGCATAGTCTGGGTCTTGCCAATGCACGAATTTCCATTGAAAGGGGAACAGTAGTATGTGCTGTCATCAAAGACCAGTATACTCAACCGTTAGCATCTGGAAATGGATGTGCCTTCGTTTTGCAACTTTTCACCTAGTTAACTATTTGGTGAAAATGATTGAAGCATTCTTAGATAAATAATTGGATAAACACGGAAGGACTATAGTGAATAGTCCTTTTTTTGTTGGAATGAATATCTCCTAACTGATAAAACATAAATAATATTTTTTTACATAATATTGATATAGGTGATAATATGGATAAGGAGACAAAGGAACGTTTAGGCGAAATAAGGGCTGCCATGAAAAAATACGGCTTCGACAAGATTTTAGGCCAAACCGCAAAAAGTAAAATACGCAGAAGTGATGATGACGAGACATCCAGTCTTCTGTTGGATGATGAACTTCCCGTCAAATTAAGACTGATGCTTCAGGAACTGGGAACCACCTTCATCAAGTTGGGTCAGCTTCTCAGTACAAGACCTGACATTGTCGGAGAAAAGATTGCAGATGAACTTGCCAACCTTCAGGATGACAATCCGGCAATAACCTATGAACAGGTAAAGGCAATTGTTGAAAGGGAACTCAACGGCAGCATTGACGATTTGTTTGAGGATTTCAATCATGAACATCTGGCAACGGCATCAATCGGCCAGGTTCATGAAGCAAAATTAATCACTGGAGAACGTGTCGCAGTCAAAATCCAGAAGGAAGGTATAACAGACAAAATTGACCTTGACTTGAAGATAATGAAATATGTCGCAAACCGTGCCGATAAATGGAATTCCGATTTAAGAAAATTAAATCTGCCAGGAATCATGGAAGAATTTGACCGTTCCATTCACAAGGAAATTGATTACAACAATGAATTCATGAACATGCAGCGCATAGAAATGAATTTCGTGGATAATCCATCCATTCACATCCCGACAACATATCCTAAATACTGTTCCTCAAAAGTCCTGACAATGGAATTCATCGAAGGGGCGAAGTTAAACGACGTCTACGCAAGTACCGGCGATGAATTCGACAAAAAGCTTCTTGCAAAAAATGTCCTTGATTCATATCTTCAGCAGCTTTTTATTGACGGTTTCTTCCACGGAGACCCTCATCCTGGAAATGTAATGATTCTTGAAGACAATGTTGTATGTTATCTTGATTTGGGCATGATGGGATTCTTTGATGAGGAATTCAAACGAAACCTTTCCGAAGTGATACTGTTATTTGTAGATCAGGATGTTGACGGGCTGATAAACCAGCTGATGTACATGGACATTCTAGATTATGATATAGACACCAGAACATTAAGAAGAGATCTGAACGATTTGTTCGGAAGGTATTTCGGTGTTTCACTTAACCGTTTTGATGGAGTGCTTGAGGCGCTGCTGGCTCTTATGCAGGAATATGGTGTCATCATTCCGAATGAAATAGTTACAATGGCAAGAGGCCTGTCAATGATTGAGGCCATTGCACACAATCTTGACCCTGAAATCGATGTTTTCGCATCAATCAAGCCTGTAGCCAGTGAAATTGCCAGACAGAGAGTCAGTCCTAAAAACTACCTTAAAGGCAAAAAAAACAGCATAATCATGTATGAACACATGTTTAAATCATTGCCGAAACTCCTTACAAGAGCAATCCACAAGATTGAAAACGAAGAGTTTCAGTTCCGCCTTGAAGTCGACATTACCGACAAGGTTACGATAGTTGTATTGGTATCCGCACTCATAATCGGTTCTTCAGTTGTTTCATTCGGACCGAGAGTGTTTGATATGCCGATGATTTCTTTAATTGGCTACATAATAGCTATTATTTTAAGTGTAATTGGCATTAAGAGATTTATGAAATAAATTAGGGGGAATTAATTTTTTCCTCAACAATTATTTTTTTTTTAGATTTTTTTAAGGGTAATAGTCTATTTTTAGATTAGGTTTGCTTTTCCAGTAGTTAAAATGAATTTTTCCAAATGTTGTATACTCCATACACATTCAAATATTTCACTCAAATTCCAATATTGATTTTAGTTTAAATTACTTATAAAGTGATATAAATATTGTTTTATCCTTGTTTTTTTATATTCACATTATAATATTGTCTTAGAATCATATCAAAAAATATATATTCGATATTTAACAAAATAAAGTACATGGAATCAATTAATTTTAGGAGGCGAAATCATGAAATTCCATGAGGATGTAATTTTTAAAGTACATGGTCAGGAATATGGCCAG
>CACZNW010000075.1 GCA_902782595.1 uncultured Methanobrevibacter sp.
TTATATGATGCTCATGGAATTCCTCCCGAAACCGTTGTTGAAATGGCCGGAGATAATTTCACCGTTAATGTTCCCGATAATTTCTTCACACAAGTTGCAGGAGCTCATGAAAAAGACACAACCGGCAAAAAAGAATCCCTTAAACTCGATTATCCTGAAACAGAATTATTATTTTATAAAGATTTCTACCAAGATACATTCAAAGCAAATGTTTTAGGATCAATTGAAAAAGATGGAGATAAATGCTTAATCTTTGATAAAACAATATTTTATCCTGAAGGCGGAGGTCAGCCATGTGATGAAGGAGAAGTTATCATCTGCAAAAAAACATATAACATAACTTACGTTGAAAAAATAAATAATGTCGTACTGCATCATATAGAAGAAGACATTACAGAAGATATAACCGGTCAGGAAGTTACCGGTGCTATTGACTGGTCAAAAAGAATAAGTCTTGCACGCCACCATACTGCAACTCATCTTATTGTAGCTGCTGCAAGAAAAGTTTTAGGTCAGCATATCTGGCAGGCAGGAGCTCAAAAAGGAGTTTCAAGGTCACGTATTGATTTATCACATTACAAACGCATTTCTCAGAAAGAATTAAATGAAATTGAAAAAATAGCTAATGAATATGTAATGGACAATATTGATTTAGACATCCGTTTCCATACAAGAGATGAAGCAGAAGCACTATACGGTTTTACACTTTATCAGGGAGGTATAGTTCCGGGCAAAATGATTCGTGTAGTTAAAATCCCTGGAATTGATGTTCAGGCATGTGCAGGTACTCATGTATTAAGAACTGGAGCTATCGGACCAATTAAAATCAATAAAACCGAAAGGGTTCAGGATGGTGTTGAAAGAATTGACTTTTCAGCGGGACTTGCGGCAATTGATTCAATGCAGCATGACGGTGAACTTCTACGTCAAAGTTCAGCCATCTTCAAGGTTGAAAACGGTCAGTTACCGAAAACATGTGACAGATTCTTCAGTGAATGGAAAGCACAGAAAAACGAAATCGACCGTCTGAAATCTGAAATTGCAAGTTTAAAAATCAATTCAATCGCTGATGAATATGAAGAAATCAAAGGTTTAAAGGTAGTTTCACAACTGATTGAAGCGGACTTCAAGGAACTTCAAAAAATGGCCACAGACTTCACAGACAACGGAAAAGCCGATGTTGTTATTATGGGAAACAGTGACGGTAAAATCGTGGGAGCGGCTTCACAGACTGCAATTGATAGCGGAGTTAAGATTAATGAGGTTATCAAAACTGCCGCCGGAGTATTGGGCGGTGGCGGTGGTGGGCGTCTGACACTTGCTCAGGGTGCAGGTAAAAATGCAGATAAAATGGATGAAGCCATCAGCACTGCAGTTGATTTAATTAAAAATTAAGGGAAATTCACAGTTTCTCTTATTTTGATTTTTAAGAGTGTAAATATGAATCACGATTTAATAATTGCAAGATATGGTGAAATAGGTCTTAAAAGTCCTAAAATAAGGTCACGTTTTGAAAAAAAACTTGTAAAAAACATTAAAGCCACTTTCGAGTGTGAAGTAGACAGAAATCAGGGAAGAATATACATTCATCCTAAGGACTTTGAAGACGGAATAGAGAAATTAAACAGAGTATTTGGAGTTGTATCCTATTCACCGGCAATTTCAACAAACGCCACTTATGAAGATATTGACGAAACCTTGGCGAAATATACTGAAGATTTAATTGATGAAAATTTAATCGATGAAAATACAAAGTTCGCAATCAAATGCCGCCGTGTCGGAACACACGATTTCACATCACAGGAAATGGCAGCGCATTGTGGTGGTGTTGTAAGAAGTGTTGTTTCAGCACCGGTTGATTTGACAAATCCTGATTTGACAATTTTTGTTGAAATTAGGGAGAATCGGGCTTTCATTTATCATGAAAAAATCAGGGGTCCCGGAGGACTTCCTTTGGGAACACAGGGAAAGGTCGTGGTATTGCTGTCCAGTGGCATAGACTCTCCGGTTGCAGCGTATCTGATGATGAAAAGGGGATGTGAGGTAATAGCACTGCATTGCAATAACGATCCATTTTCAGGTCCTAAGGTCACAGAGCTTTTTAACCGTCTTGTCGACCAGTTGAACATATATGCTCAGGGTGTTCCGATTAAAAAAAGAGTAATTGACTATGGCCAATATTTGCAGGCCGCCAAGAATAATGCTCCTGAGAAGATGACCTGTGTTTTATGTAAATCAGGAATGTACCATATAGCTGAAAAATTGGCTCAGAAATTAGGTGCAGATGCAATCGTTGACGGAAGCAGTGTAGGCCAGGTTGCATCACAGACCCTGTCAAACATACTGGCCACAAGATACGGTGTTGACATGCCGATTCTTTCTCCGCTGATAGGTCTTGATAAGGAGGAAATCACTGAAATCGCAAAAGATATCGGGACCTTTGAAATTTCCAAAATCGATGATGGAGGATGCAGTGCGGTTCCAAAATATCCTGAAACAAAAGCCGATTTAAAACGTGTAAAAGAGGCATGTGAATCCATGAATCAGGATGCTGAAGTCGATAAGGCATTTCAAAAAATTAGAAAACTTGATTAATTTACCATTTAATAACTTTGTTATACCAAATAATTAAATACTATCCAAATCAAAAATAATAAATGTCTAGTAAATAATTAATTTACTATTTTGAGGTATAAAAATGAAAACTACAGTTAGTGTAATTAAAGCTGATATTGGAAGTGTGTCCGGACACTGTGTCGCACACCCTGAATTAATGGATATCTGTGATGAAGTTTTAAACGAAGCTTTAGAAACAGGTATCTTAAAAGATTACTATATTTCCCGTTGTGGAGATGACATAGACTTAATCATGACCCACGACAAAGGGGAAGAAAATGAAGAAGTGCATGAAACCGCATACACTGCATTCATGAAAGCAACCGAAAGAGCACGTGAATTAAAATTATACGGTGCAGGTCAGGACTTGTTATCTGATACTTTCTCCGGAAACATCAAAGGTATGGGTCCTGGTGTAGCAGAAATGGAATTCGAAGAAAGGCCATCTGATCCTGTTTTAGTATTCTGCTGTGACAAAACTGAACCTGGTGCATTTAACTTACCGGTATTCAGAATGTTTGCAGACCCATTCAACACTGCAGGTCTTGTAATCGACCCTTCATTACACGATGGATTCAAATTCGAAGTATTCGATGTAATCGAACACAGAAAAGTAATTCTCAACTGTCCTGAAGAAATGTATGATTTACTTGCATTAATCGGATCCACCGGAAGATATGTAATTAAAAGAGTATGGAAGAAAAA
>CACZNW010000076.1 GCA_902782595.1 uncultured Methanobrevibacter sp.
CTGGCCATATTCCTGACCATGTACTTTAAAAATTACATCCTCATGGAATTTCATGATTTCGCCTCCTAAAATTAATTGATTCCATGTCCTTTATTTTGTTAAATATCGAATATATATTTTTTGATATGATTCTAAGGCAATATTATAATGTGAATATAAAAAAACAAGGATAAAACAATATTTATATCACTTCATAAGTAATTTAAACTAAAATCAATATTGAAATTTGAGTGAAATATTTGAACATTATACAACATCGCTTCATCCGGTAAAATTCGTCTTTAAAGGGTTTGAGTTATAATATAATTGCAATTTAGTCAATATGATTTTTTAAGATGCATCTGAGTTCATTGGTTTCAGTGAAATTCTCTTGGCTTAAAAAAAGTAAATTGGGGGGGGGAAGTATTATTTCCCTATATTCGCAATCCTTTCATGGACGTTTTGTCTCATCTATCCCTGACCCATGCTGTTGTAGAAGTTGCCGATTTGATGTTTAACATCACTTGACAGTTTGTAGTCAAGTTTAACAACCAGACCGACTCCTGCAAATTTTGTCTTAAAGTATTTGAGGGATACCCAGTTTGTCGCAACGTTTTTGGACCCGACATTGTAACTTCCGTATGAATTGCTTACAAGTATTTTCCTGCCGTCCGGACTCACATCGATAACGGATACGTAATGGTTTGGAAGATATGCAATCAGCGCAGCACCTCCCTTTTTCAATTCCTTAACTGCACTGTTGAGGCCATCATCATAGAAGTAATGTGTCTTGAAGCCGTTTTCTTCAATAAGCTTTTTAAGTTCGGGGATGTTAATTCCGTTGTATACATGTCCTTCTGTCTGGAAATATTTCTCCGAATTGTATTTCCTCAGTGCCTGGCTGCAGACACTTGCCGATGCCGGTCCGCAGTTATATCCTGTATTTTGAATGTCTCGAACTTCGCAATATGTGTATGATTTTCCGTTAACGGAAACTGTAATCTCACTCGGCCAGTAGTTGTACATGTTCTTTTTAACGATTATTGTGTTAAGTGCTCGTTCGATTACATTCCATTTTTCCCGTTTGAGGATATGGTAGGTGTCGGGGGATGACTTTGTTTTAAAGAATGTGTATTTGGACATTTTACATTTTTAATTTTTTCGTCATGGTTTGTGTATTCTGTTTTTGTTATTATTTAAATTATTTGGAGGAATCTTAAACAGTTTGGTGAAGTAAAATTATAAATATAACAATTGTTAATATATTATTGGGTG
Source organism: uncultured Methanobrevibacter sp. (assembly GCA_902782595.1). Lineage (GTDB taxonomy): Archaea > Methanobacteriota > Methanobacteria > Methanobacteriales > Methanobacteriaceae > Methanocatella. Next base: position 1,255 of record CACZNW010000076.1, read on the forward strand.
AGAAAATCAATGGATTTTTTAACACAAAGCGATGTAATACAATGGAAAAACGGAGAATACACAGCGATCCGCGAAAACACTGTCGATGATGAATATACATATCTCTTCATCGATTATCTGCCTCCAAGAAAATTCTCAACATATCCCAAAAATCTGGATGATTTTGCAGTGGGGTACTGCCTTGGAGAAGGCCTTATTAAAGACTGCTCCCAAATCGAGTCGATTAGGGTGGACGGAACAAATGTTTTCATTACAACCGTACATGCCCACAGTCCCGAAGATGACCTTGAAAAGGAGGGAATCATTCAGAAAAGAAAAGGAAACTGCCAGCATGCATGTGTGTGCAGACTGCTTGAATATCAGGGAGTAAACTCAGACAATGCAGGTGGAATTCGCTCACAGCTTAAAACAATCACACCGAACACATCCGATTTAACGGTAAGCGCAACCCAAATCATTGGGGATTTCAGATATTTGACAGATAATGCAGTAATCTGGAAGAAAACTGCGGGAGTTCACGTCGCCCTCCTGAAATATAAAGATAAAGCCATAATCCGTGAGGATGTAAGCCGTCACGTAGCCGTTGACAAGGTTATTGGAGCTGCAGCAAAGGAAGGTTATGATTTTTCCAGGTGTCGTGTCATCTACAGCGGCAGAATGCCTGCAGACATGCTGATTAAAGTAGTAAGGGTTGGTATTCCCATTATCATTTCAAATGCCGCTCCCGCATCATCCGGCCTTGACGTTGCACGGAAGGGCAATATTACCGTTGTCGGTTTCGTAAGGGACTGCCGTTTTACTGTTTTTTCAGCTCCCGAAAGGGTGGATTTGAAAAGTTAGTTTTATCAAAATATTTATATAACAATAGTTATATACTGATTATTGTTACAATATAACAATTGTAATATTAAATTATGGAGGGATAAAAAGTGTGTGAAATATTTTGTTTTAATTCAAACAAGCCAAAACAGATAAACGAATGTTTAGAATGTTTCTATAATCACGCGGAAAATCATCCGCACGGATGGGGATTAGCAGATATGCAATCCGATGAATTTGTAATAAATAAAGAGCCAATTAAAGCAACATGCAGTCCGCACTTAAAGGAAATATTGTCCAATCCGCTTGTAAGCAAAAATGTATTCGCCCATATTCGCCTCGCAACTATGGGTGAAATCATATCTCCCAATTGCCACCCGTTCATTGAAATGGACGATAATAACAGGTCATGGATCTTAATCCATAACGGGACAATATTCGATTTCCCTCCGCTTGAAAAATACCTTGAAATAGAAACCGGAAACACTGACTCCGAAAGAATACTTCTATACATAATCGATGAAATCAACAAATTCGAAAAAGACAAAGGGAGTCCATCAACCATAAAGGAAAGATTTACAATACTTACAGAAATTGTCAAGGAACTCTCAGGGGACAACAAGCTAAACCTTATGATTCATGACGGTGAGGTAACCTACATCCACTCAAACATGAGGGACTCACTGTTTTACCTCAAAAACGATGACGGATTTTTAATCGCCACAACACCGATAATCGATGATAATTGCTGGAAACCAGTTGAATTAAATAAACTCTTCGGCCTAATAGATGGAACAATAATATTTGAAAGCCCAGAACATGAAAACGAGTTCATACTGACTCCGGAACATGAAAAGATTCTTGAAGACTTTCAAAATTCAATAAACGGGGAGTGAGGCTATGCCGGATACTATCACACAGGAAATGATCGAAAAGAAAATATATCAGCAGTTCATACAGCCGACAAATCAGAAAAAGGATTTCATAGGCATTGAAATTGAAATACCGATTATAAACCTGAATAAAAGTGCCGTTGACTTTGACATAGTCCACAATACCACTTCACGGATTCTAAAGAACTTCTCTGATTTCAAAAAGGAGGGTATCGACTACAACGGCAATATATTTTCGATTAAAAATGGAAAAACCGACGACATAATCTGTTATGACTGCTCATACAACAACATTGAATTTGCAATGGGTCGTGAAAAGGATCTCTTTACAATAAACGACAGATTCCTCCGGTACTATTCATTTGTCAAGGAGGAACTGGAAAAGCACGGTCACACCCTTACCGGAATGGGCATAAATCCATACAGAAAATACAACAGCGACATTCCGATTCCTTCTGAAAGATATCTGATGCTTTACCATCATTTGAAGTCATTTAAAAATTATAAAAACGTTCCGATGCATTTTCACAGCTACCCCGAATATGGAATGTTTTCATCAGCATCACAGGTACAGCTTGACGTGTACAGGGATGACCTGGTAAAGACAATCAATGTTTTTTCAAAAATCGAACCGATAAAGGCAATACTCTTTTCAAATTCAGTATTTCTTGATGAAAACAAACATGTAACATGCTTTAGGGATGCCCTGTGGGAGTATTCCACTCACGGCATAAATCCTCACAACATAGGAATGTATGATGTTGAGTTCAACAGTATTGATGATCTGGGAGCTTATCTCGAGTCCCTGAACATATACTGCGTAATGCGCAACGGTTCATACATCAATTTCCCGACCATGAACCTTCAGGAATACTTTAAACAGGAATACGTCAAGGGGGAAATCTATTCAAACGGAAAATATGAATATGTCAATGTCAAACCGGAAATTGATGATATAAACTATTTAAGACCATTCAAATTCATCAATCTGACATTCAGAGGCACTGTTGAGTTTAGAAGCGTCTGCACCCAGCCGATATATGACTCGATGATGGTTGCGGCTTTTCATCTCGGTCTTAAAAACAGTCTGGATGAACTGGCAGAACTGATTGTTAATGACGATGTAATATATCATAAGGGATACACGGCAAGGGAACTCAGAAAACTTCTTATTCAGGATGAACTGCCGTCATTTATAGATAAAAATGAATTGTGCAGACTTACCAGAGACGTTATTGACATTGCGGCTGAAGGACTAACCCGGAGGGGAATAGGCGAGGAAATATTTCTAAAACCGCTCTACACACGTGTAAAAAACCATACCAACCCTGGAAAAAATGTCATAGAATCCATGCACAGAGGTGTTGAACTGGAAAACATTATTAAAGATTATGGAAAAATTAAAAACTAGTGGTAGGAATAATGGAACTGATTAATTTGACTAAAATTCCATCGGAGGAAATTTTGGCAGGTCTGTTTGGAATTGAATGGGAAGCGCTCAGAGTAAAAGGCGACGGAAATCTTGCTTTAAGTCCACATCCTGAAGTGTTCGGTGATAAACTGAAAAATCCCGTAATAACCACGGATTTTTCCGAAAGCCAGATAGAGATTATCACGCCGACATTTTCAACAATAGATGAGGCATTCGCCACATTCTCGCTTTTGGCCGATATCGTGAATTTTTCACTTCCGGATGATGAATACCTCTGGTTTCAGTCACTTCCGGCAATATTACCATATAATGAGGATATTCCAATAGCGCAGTATTCTGATGAAGGCAAGGACTCTCAGAAATACCGTGAAAACCTTGCAAATAAATACGGCGTTAAAAAACAGATGATTTCAGGCGTTCACTTTAATTTTTCATTCACCGAAAATTTCATCAAAAAACTCCATGAAATAACACAGTCCGAACTGACAATAAGGGAATTCAAGGATGAGGTATACTTAAAGATTGTCAGAAACTACCTTATGCACTGCTGGCTTATAATATACCTGACAGGATGTTCAATAGGTTCCCATGAATCATTTTCCCGTGACTGCATTCACATGATGGATGAGGTTGACGAATACGGCAGCCATTACTCAACAAGAGGGCCTTCCCTTAGAAATTCCTCCTGCGGATATAAAAACCTCAAACGGCTGTATCCGAGATACACTACCGTCGGAGAATTTGTCAGTGATGTCGGCGATTTCATTGAAAGGGGAGATTTGTCCGAAGCCAAGGAGCTCTACACCCAAATCAGGCTGAAACCTAAAAACCCTGCCGATTTACTTAACTCACTTGAAAATGACGGCATTGAATATATAGAAATCAGAACACTGGATATCAATCCATTCTATAACTGCGGTCTTGTAGAGCATGACATGAAATTCCTGCAGCTGTTTTTAATTTATATGCTTGTTAAAAGCGAATCCGATTTTGTATGCTGGCAAAAAGAAGCGGTTATCAATGAAGAAACGGTTGCCGAAAGGGCATATGACGAATCAATAAGATTGAAGAGAGACGGTGATGAAATAACTCTTAAGAATTGGGCATATGAAATAATCAATGAAATGTATGGAATGTGTGAAGTTCTGGGCTTTGACGAATTTGACACATTAAAACTGATGCATGACCGTGTACTTGACCCTGAGCTGACCTACGGTAAAAGATTATTGGGCATGATTAGACAGTACGGTTATATTAACGCTCATATGAACCTTGCAGTTAACAATAAAAAAACAAGTGTTGATTTGATAAGGGCAATGGATGAAAACGATTCTCCTGAATTCAAGAAATATTTTTCACTTGCCCTGAAGGATGCTTAGGTTTTAGAGTTCATCCAGTGAAAATGAACCTAAATCAAGCATATCAAATGTTAAAATTTCAGGAGCAACAGTTACTTTTCCAACTCCTGTTATTATTTTATAGGCTTCAAATGCCTCAAGACAGCCTATCAGATTTGGTGTCGGACCGATTACCGGTGGAACACCTGATGTTACATTTTTAAGTGCACTGATAGTTTCATCATTTAATTCTTTCCCGGCTGAAGGAAGGTTAAACATTTCCTCGTAGGTTTTTTCGCTGTCAGGTAAAAATACTGTAATCTGACCCATTGTTCCATGTATCGCTCCGTGAACGTAAGGTATTTTCATCTCACGGGCTTTTCTAGACACTATTACTCTTGTAAGCACATTGTCAAGTGCGTCAATCACGATGTCTGAGTCTTCAATGACCTTATCGATGTTTGTCTGGTCGATGTGTTCATTGAATGTGGTTGTCTTAACGTACGGGTTAATCAGTCTTACTTTTTCAGCCGCAACGCTGCTTTTGACAAGACCCAAATCCGAAATTGTTGCCAGGGTTTGTCTGTTCAGATTTGACAAATCATAAGTGTCCTTATCAACTAAAACCAGTTCTCCGACACCCATTCTTGCAAGCATTTCTATTGTTTCTCCGCCTATTCCTCCACATCCTATAACTGTGATTCTGGCATCTTTGAATCTTTCCTGTTCGCTTCTTGTTACTATACTCATTTGCCGGGATGCGATTTCCCAGTATCCGTCACCAATGTATCTTGTCGGCATGTTTTTATCACCTAATATAACAATAGTTATTTTTAATATTTAAACCTTCTTGAATACTGTTGCTGATTTTTTCATGTGCAAAAGTAAAAATTGATTTAAACTCGTAAAATTACAAAATAAAATCAATAATTACTTTATTTCATAATAACTACATTTAAATATTTTGAAATATAATATAGTATTGTTAAAATTAAAGGAGGTTAAAAATGGCGGATATAAAAGTTAATAATTGTCAACGTGTTAGAGGGTATCGTGTAGACAACAATATTGACGGCGACACCATCAGAGAATATAATCATGTTCTGGCCTGTGCGGGCATTTTTAATGAAGTCAGTGAATATCATCTGATGAGGCATTTGAAAAAGCTAATGATTAATTCAGCTCGCCAAAAACAAATTAGTCCTTTGGTAAAGTTTGAATATCTCTCATTAAAGGATTTAAATCTGATGAAAAGGGTTTATAACTACCTTGTAGTTTTTGCCGAAGGTCTTCAATACGCCGAACCCTGTTTCTTTCGCACACTCTCAATGGCATGAATATGATGTTTTTTCAATGTTTGAGTGAGTGGCAAAAATATTTAATTTCTTGATTCAAAGTTTTAATCAATATAATCCATTATTTTTAAATATAACGTTCTAAAAA